>JAJCYN010000355.1 GCA_029262915.1 Flavobacteriales bacterium | reverse complement strand
AGATTTAGATTAAGATTAAAGGAAATGTTTGTTATAGGATATGCCTACGAATTTGCTGGTTCAAATATATCTTCTTATTCTTCTGGTTCTCACGAAATAATGTTGGGATTAAAATTTTGCAAAGAAGAGAAAATTGCACAACCTAGAGTTGAATCATCAGCACCCCCTATAGTTGAGCCTGATCCAGAACCAACAATAAATAATGATGAAATAATAGAAATAGAACCTGTTGCTGATCCAGAACCTCTAACAGAATCAGAAGAACCAACATTAACTGATGCAGAAAGAGATGTGTTTAAAAATGAAATTAGATTTAAGTTAAGCGAATCTACATTTAATGAAGAATCTTTAAATAAGTTAGATGAGATGGTTAATATTATGAAAATTTTCCCAAATCTTAAGTTGGATGTTGTTGGACATTCTTGTGATGAAGGAACGATTGAGCGTAAGAATACAGTGTCTAAAGCTAGAGCAGAAAATGTAAGGTCTTACATGGTGAAAAAAGGAATTGATGCAAACAGAATAACAAGTACAGGAGCATCTGATAGTAAACCGCTTCTTCCTAATAATACTGAAGGAAATAAATCTAAAAATAGGAGAGTTCAGTTTATTTTAAAAGAATAAATTTAAAGAAGCCCTAGAATTTTTCTGGGGTTTCTTTTTAGATGTTTAATTGGTGAAGTATTTTATCTGTAGCACCCCGTCCATCATTAATATATTTTCTATTTGCTTTTTGGAAGTCTTCAAGGTTACTATCAAGAAGAAGATGGTTCGTTATAGCTATTAAATCGTCTACGTCATTAATTTCATAGGCACCACTTATATTCATTAATTCTTCAGCTTCGTGAAATTTTTCGTGTTTTGGACCAAATAAAATTACATTACCAAAACTTGCAGGTTCTAATATATTATGTAAAGCTCCCGTAAAACCACCACCAATAAAAGCAATGTCGGTAAATTGATAGGTGTTTGCTAAGATTCCTATATTATCAATAATTAGTATGTTATAGCCAGAAACATTCTCATAAGTAGCTTCAGAATATTTAATAAAATCATTACTTACTAACTTTTCTATTGCGACAATATGATTGCTATTAATGTTATGAGGAGCAATAATATATTTAAAGTCCTTTTTTGTAGAATTAATAAATTCGATGATTATTTTTTCTTCAGTATCCCAAGAACTCCCAAGAATAATTGCTTTTTTGTTTCCGATAAATTTTTTTATGAGTGGAGGATTTTCTGGATTTAATGAGTTTTCATAAACTCTATCTAATCTTGTATCACCAGTGATAGATACATTAATGTAACCTAAGGTATTTAATAATTGCTCTGAATTAGAATTTTGTACGAAAAAGAAAGTGAAGCACTTTAGCATTTTTTTATAAACGCTTCCATACCATTTAAAAAATAATTGATCTTTTCTAAAAACTCCTGAAATAAGGTAAGTAGGAATGTTCTTTTTCTTTAAAAGAAAAAGATAATTATACCAAAACTCATATTTTATGAAAAATGTTTTTTTTGGATTTACGAGATTAATAAATTGTCTTGCATTAGAAGCAGTATCTATTGGTAAGTAAAAAACATAATCTGCCTTTTCATAATCTTTACCAAATTCATATCCTGATGGAGAAAAAAAAGTTAAAAGAATCTTAATGCTAGCGTCTTTCTTTTTTAGTTTTTCAATAATGGGTTTTCCTTGTTCCAATTCACCCAAACTAGCACAATGAAACCAATAAATATTTTCATTTGAGTTAATTTTTTTCAACTTCTCAAAAATATCTTTTCTTCCTTCAATCCAAAGTTTCGCTTTTGGATTAAAAAATGAAGCAACTTTTATTGCCAAATAATAAGCTTTAATAGATATTTGATAAACGAAAATCAATTAAAAATTTAGGGTTGGATTAATAATAGTAGTATTCCTGAGATTGTCTTTTGTTTAAGCGAATTATCCATCCAACTCTAATGCCATAGAGTATATTCGTACGTGTTTTTGTGTCACTTTCTCGTGTGTCAAAATTAAATTTCCTTAAACTTTTTGTCCATCCATGGGTATAATCAAATCCACCAAAAAAGTTTAACAATCGATTTTTACTCATAAACAGGTATCCTACAAATCCATTTAAAGCATAGCCAAAGGAAAAACGATCATATCCTTTTTTGTGTTCATCAGTTAGAGAGGCAATGTTATCTTGGAATTTAATACTTATTTTATGTTGAAGAAATCCAGCTCCACCATAAACTAAAATTCCGGAGTTTTTGTTTGGAGCAAATCGATTAATCATTCTTCCTCCAATTAAAAAAAATGATGACCCTCTTTCTCCTAAGTGTATGTCTGTTAATCTCCCTTCATTATCAATAACGCTTCCATCACTTGTTCTAATATCTGTTAAAATACCTGGCTCATTCACTCTTCCTCCCCATATAAAGTTACCCTTTAAACCATAGATCCATTTTGTTTTTGTTTTAACTATAAAACTACCTCCAATATTACTGTTTCCTCCAAATCTGTCAGCCATTTCAGAAGCAGTCCATTGATAAGCATAAGAAACATTTATCATTGTTATGGTAAAAGCAGAATCTTGAATCTCTTTTTTCTCCATTACAAATTGAGCTTTAATAAAAAAGCCAGATAGGGACAGTAGTATTAAAATAAAGAGATGTTTCATTTGGTTAAAACACAAATTAACGAATAATATAAACTATTATTACTCCTTAATCGTTAAGAACGATAAAATTACCATTAAATAATGGAGATTTATTAATTTAGCACACTTATCCAATAAACGGAAATAATGCCAGAGAATAATATTCAAATGGTTGATCTTAAAGGTCAGTATAATAAAATAAAAGAAGAGATTGATGTAGCAATATTAAATGTTATTGACTCAACAGCTT
>JAJCYN010000354.1 GCA_029262915.1 Flavobacteriales bacterium | reverse complement strand
GGCGGTTAACGAAAATATTGTTCCTCCAACCATTAATCATTTTACAGATGATGAATCTTTTGATCCAAAATTGAATTTTACGTTTAACAAGGCTCAAGAAAGAGAAGTAAGAGCAGCATTGAGTAATACTTTTGGTTTTGGTGGGCACAATGCTTCAGTTGTCTTTAAAAAATACGAAGCCTAGTTGACTTTTTTAAAGAAAGTCTTTCGAAAAAAAGATGATTTTTCTTTTATTTTAGAGCAAATAATTGGATTTTATCCAACTTACATTTCGATATATCAGCAGGCTTTTTTGCACAAATCACTCACGCAACATAATGAATTTAAATCTTTTGAAAGTAATGAAAGACTTGAATTTTTAGGAGATGCCGTTTTAGATAGCATTATTTCTCATTATCTTTTTAGTAAATTCCCCAAAAAGGATGAAGGTTATTTGACCAAGCTCCGTTCTCGATTGGTAAGTAGACAAAACCTCAATAATCTTGGAGTTAAAATTGGACTTCAAGAACTAATAAAATCAAATTTAGATAGGGCTTCGAAATCTATATATGGAGACGCATTAGAGGCATTAATTGGTGCTATTTACTTGGATAAAGGATATCCTTTTGCACAGAAATTTGTAGAAAAAAAGCTATTACAAAACCACATTGATGTTGAAGAGATAATGCAAACAGAAACAGATTTTAAAAGTAGAGTAATTGAGTGGTGTCAAAAGGAAAAATTAAGTTTTGATTTTAAGATAACTGAGCAAGAAGAAAAAAATGAGAAGCTTTACATAGCCGAATTACATATTAATAAAATATCCAAAGGATCGGGGACAGCATTTACCAAGAAACAGGCAGAACAATTAGCTGCAGAAAAGTTTTACCAAGAAATTTTTATTTATTGAAGTTTATTTCCTTTCTAATTTGATATAATTCTTGCCAAGTTTTTGATTGTTTGAGCTGTGGAGACACTAAAGCTAAAACATATGTTTTCTTAGTTTTTTTGATAATAGCTAACTCCATATAAAGCGTTACTTTTTTTCCACTGGTAAACACATCAAAAAAAACAACTTGTGCATTATAGTTCTTTGATTGTCTTTTGCCCTTGTTTTTAATTTTGTTTACGGTAATTACTATTTTAGAAGTATCAATTGATAGACTTCTTTCTTTTGCGACATCATAACAAAGCCCTTTGTAGTAGTTAGATAAAAAATGATGTATTTCAGAGCTTGTAAATTTTATTTGATTGTTAATTGAGAGTACAAAAATATATGTGAGGTAATGTGTAGAAAGTGTATCAAACATTCCTGAAGCGAAACGTAATTCTTCAGTTCCTGTATATTTTATATCTGGAGCAAAACTTAGCGGGAAATCAAGGTGCTCATACCTCCAATTTTTAGGTAACTTAAGTAAGGTATCTTTTTGTGCTAAACATGAAAAATTAAAGATTAATAAAAAGGAAATAAGTAACGCAACGGTTAATTTTTTCATCTTGCTAAGGATATTTAAAAACTACTATTTCAAAAAATCCTTATTCTGTACAATAATTTCTTTAGTCACTCCCTTTATGACCTCACCCGCTTGGATAATCATTGCATCATCTGTTGGAAAAGGCATTGGTTTAGCTCCTAATTCTTTTCTTGTTTCTGGAGTTAAAGCATCTAAATTTCCAAAGGCCAAAGTATAATGGTTTTCAAATTTTGACTCTGCGGTTATAGGCTCTTTTTTTAACAATTTATCTGTGGCATTATCATAATATTCTAGGTCTCCAGAAATACGTGCTGTTTTCTTTTGGTGAAATCTTGTGATTTTACAATTAATGGTTTTATACCTGGTAATTTTAATGTCATTACCCAAACTATCTTTGGTAACATTTCCGTTAGCATCTAACACATAATCAAACCCATCTGGAACTTCTCGACTTTCTGTTGTTGAATTGTTAATTAATCCTTCAGGAGAAACATCAATCAACTTTAAACTTAGAATAACAGAGTAATGATATAAAGCGTTTGTATCGATATAGGAATCATAATTTGTCCATTTTTTATCTAAATCATTTACATTAATGTTTTGAATTTCTTCCATCATTGCTTTAGGCATAGTTACTTTTGCATTGTCTTCTATCCTAAAAAACACATTTGTTTTTCCTGCTAATTGAGCTGCAGTAACTTTATCCTTTACATCTTTATAGTTAGGGTCGTATTTTTGAGCTTCTCTGTATCTGGTATAAGCTTTTCGAGCTTCAAACCGATCGTTTTTAGCCATTAACTCTTCTCCTTTTGCATAGGCATACTCAGTAGCATTGTTTTTAGCCGTAGTTATTTCCCCAGAGTAATCTCTTTCTTCATAATTTATTCCTACTGGGGGTAGTGATGCGGCCAAATCTTGGCGTGATTTCATCTTTACGTATAGGTTATATATTTTTCCCCAATTGGCAGGATTCCCTTCTTGTTTCAGGCGGGTTACTTCAGTATTATCTCGATTGTACGCCATTTTAAAGGCATCATTAAATGTATCTACCTCCTCAAATTTTCCTGGATTTTTTTTAATTTTTTTGGCAGATTTTTTAAGTGCAGCATCATAATTACCAGACTCTAGCTGTTTACTGGATGATTTACAAGAAATTAAAAACACAATTGTAATAAAAACGAGTATTAATTTTTTCATGAGTCTATTTTTGAGTGCAAAACCAAAGATTAAGCCAAACCAAAGATTTTGAGCTTTATCTAGAGTAAATGTAAAAAAAATCTATTAAATCAAGGTTGATAATACTCTTTTATCAATTTTTCGACAGGTTTATGTTGTGGAGTATAATCTGAATTAGTTAAACCACCAGACTTTATATCTTCAGGATACCATTTCCAAATAAACCCACCACCAAACCAAGTCTGATTCCAAACATTATGAAATAATGAAGCATAGGCATTTTGTTGAGCTGTCATATTTATATTTTGGTCTCTTTTTATATTTTCTATTTCCCATTGATTCCAAGCAGAAAAATGAACACTTTTATAACCAAATTCAGTAAAAATAATTTGTTTTTTTTGGTTCGTTGAAAATGCTTCTAAACCTTTAGTTATCTTCTCCCAAGATTGATTCAATTCTTTTTTATCTGCATCTCTTGTGTTTGATAAAGGAAAATAAGCATCGATACCAATGTAATCGAGCTTATTCCAAAAAATTATATTTTGAAAATTGTCCCAATTGGCCGCATAAATTAATTTACCCTTATATACTTTTCTAACATCATCAATTAATTGACTCCAAAAATCAGCTCGTTTGGTTGCTGCAATTTTATATTCAGTTCCTATGCATAACATTTCTACCTTATTTCTAGCAGCAATTTTTGCATAAGCAATAATATAATCTTTATAATTACCCTCCCAAATTTTCCAGTCTTCTTCCGTTTTTAAATCATAATCTCCACACCAACCTTGACCCATGACCCAGACATGGGGTTTTAGCATTACGTTTAGGTTTTCTTTTTTAGCCTGTTTCACCATATTCTCTATTCCGTCCATTTTTTCAC
>JAJCYN010000353.1 GCA_029262915.1 Flavobacteriales bacterium | reverse complement strand
GATGAAGATGAGCATGCCTATTACCCAATAGATAAGTTAAATTTCGCAGCCAACAGATCCATAAGTGTCGAAAATCCTTTTGGAGGAACAAGTGCAGGAGTTGAGTTTCAAACCGCTTCCATTAGCAACGATTTAAAAATTACGATAGACTTTAATGGTGATACTTCAGTGTATCAAATTAACGACCATGGAAAAATATTAGAAGACCTTAGAAACACATATTGGGATGACTATATGCTCCCTCAATACGAGACAACAAAATTGGTTACTGTAGTAAACAACATTGATTACACCAGTTTTGAATTTAACCAATTTACCTTCAGTTCACAATTGATGGAATTTACCTTACCTGATAATCCATTTTACAATGTGGTTCAAAATGAACACGGTGGCGTAGTTGCTAATTATGTTATTAAAGCGGAAGCAAAAAAGGAGTATTCCATTCGATATGAAAAAGTATATGGCCAAATGCCTTCAACCGAATACGGTGAGTACCTACTATTAACTGGGATTGAACCTGAAGGAAGCCATAAGGAGAATTTTAAGAAGTTTAAAAGGAAATTTCAAGGTATGTTTCTAAAAAAAGTTAAACCGAACGATCATCAGGTAGATCTAATTTTGGAAGAAAAAGAAACGGGAAAAACCTATTTATTTACATGTAACGATGACGATCTTAATGCCTATCTTGAAAAAAAAATCAACACGAAAAAACAAGCAATAGCTATAGAATGGGAATGGAAAGAGTTTACATTAAAATCGGGCGAAAAACGACCATTTAGAAACATTATTCAAATAGACCTAATATAATTAGCATTACTTTGGCTCACTGATTTCTTTACAGATACCAGAGTTTCTATAGGTTTTTCCTTTCTTATTTTCAATTGGAAATGATTTTTCGTTAATCCAAACGATTTTTTCATCAATTAGTAATCGATAATCTATATCGTAAGGAATACCAGAATTGACTTTCGTTTCTGCAGCAAGGAGAATTTGTTTATCTTCTGGATGAGCAAATTTTTCAGTGAGACTTTTTCCTGAGTAAAAAAAATCTTGATTTGCTCCTAATACTTTCTCACAATTTGGGCTAATGTATTCATATCTTTTATCTAAAATATTATATAAATAGAAAACTTCACTAATTGTTTCTGTGATTTGCGTGAAATATTCATTACTTAATTTTAGTTTTAATTCAACTCTTTTTCTTTGGTCAATATTTCTGACTACTCCATAGAATCCTTTGATTATTTTCTGACTATTAGTTTCATACATTGTTCTGATAATCTGCTCAACCCAAAAACTACTCTTATCCTTTCGATCAATAATAAATTCACTTTTAGATTTAAGTTTTCTTTCTAAAAAATGTGCATATAAACCTTCTTCTACTTTCATCTGATGTAAAGGATTGACTAAAAATTTAAAGGTTTTGCCTAATAGCTCTTCGTTGGTATATCCCAATTCCTTAGTAGCTGACTTATTCGCATAAGTACACTTTCCATATAAGTCTGTAGCATAAATAATATCAGGAGCATTTTCTACTAAAAACTCAAAATCAATTTGTCTCATTTGTTAAAGATAGCAAAAATTAAAATTATACATACATTAGTAGGTGTAGGGTCAAGTCTTATCCCTATTACGAAAAAGTTTCAGAGGATTCTGCCGCATTAATTTAAAATTCGCTAATTCTGGAATAAATTGACACAACCGAAAATTCTAAAATATTGATATTGGGCAACTTAACTTTTAGAAAGTAAAGAATTTTGTTGCAAGTCCAATTAACTATTGTTTTCTGTTAAGAATACTATCCAGCCCAAAATATTGATCTTCTTCAAATTCAAAATCGATAGATTTGCGGGATAAAATATCACGTGTATTAATAAACTTTTTAAAGATTTTTTTTAATTGAATCTTTTCTTTATTCGTTAAACATTCATTTCTTAGGATTCGTTTGATATCGTTTCTTAATTTTTTCATAACATTATAGTTTAAGGTAAATAATAATAAAGATTAATAAGAAGGTTAATATTAATGTAGGGAAAATGGCATTTTTTAACCATTCATTTTTCCTTCTTTTTATAATTTTAAAAAATATTGATTGTATTTTTTCTTTTACAAACCCATCTTTAAAAAGTACTGTTGGGTGATTGAGTTCGTCAACTAATGCCAATTTATGATCAGATGAAATAATAATGGTTTCCGTTTCAGGTAATCTTTTTTTTATTTCTTGAGCTATTAAATCTCCATTTTTGGGATAAGATTGTCTACCATCTAAATGATAATCTAGGATTACTAAGTCTGGGGTCAGCTGTAAAGCGTTTAAACATTTTTCTCCATTTGTAAAAGTGAAAATTTCAAATTTTCGATTTTTAGAAAGTTGTTTTTCCAAAAGATTAAGATAAAATGGATCATCATCAACAATAAAAATAGTTAATACATTGTCTTTATTTTCTTTTATATAATAAAGAGCACCATAATAATCGCTTAATATTTTTTCTTCATGTTTCATAATCATAAAATTTATTCTACTATAGATAAGATGAATATTGTGCCAAAAGACAAGAGAATTATTACTTACTGATTATTAGTGTGTTATGATTTTATTGATGTTTTTAATAATCTCATATAGATTTAATATTCCCAAATCTGGAATTTTTATGAGTGATTTCTTGATGAAAAATAAGTGCAGTAATAATTGCTCTACCTATTTTTGAATAAGTACTATTACATACTTTAAATTAAGCAATAATACTGTTTATAGGTTAAGACTTTTTGAATAATTTAGCTTGTTTTGAGATCATTTACTAGTTTGGGGAATGTAATATAAAACTTAGGATCAATATGTTTAGTTCCAAATTTGGAATATTCCACAAATGAAACAAATTATTATAGACTATCGTATAGTTTAAAACCATTCTAAATTAATATACTATGAAAGGATTTAAAATATTTATTGCTGAAGATGATGTTTGGTACAGTGAGTTACTTCAATATCATTTAGAATTAAACCCTGATTATGAAATTAAAACGTTTACATCTGGAAAAAAACTAATGAATGCATTACATGAAAAACCTGATGTGATAACATTAGATTATTCTTTACCAGACACTAACGGAAAAAAACTATTATCATATATAAAAAAAGAACTACCTGAAACGGAAGTTGTTATCATTTCTGGTCAAGAAGATATTTCTACAGCAGTTGAATTATTAAACAATGGAGCGTACGATTATTTGGTGAAGGATGAGGAAACAAAAGAAAAAATATGGCAAACTATTCTTCATATTCGTGAAAACTCAAGTCTTAAAAAAGAGTTGAGTCAATTACGTAATGAGGTTCAAAAAAAATATGATTTTTCAAAAACTATTAAAGGAAATAGTGATGCTATTAAAAAGGTATTTGGATTAATAGAGAAGGCTGTTGCAAATAATATTACAGTTTCAATAACTGGAGAAACAGGAACAGGAAAAGAAATTATAGCCAAAGCAATACACTACAATTCGGATAGGAAAAAAGATCCGTTTGTGGCTTTTAATGTTTCAGCTATACCAGCAGAATTAATAGAGAGTGAATTATTTGGGCATGAGAGAGGAGCCTTTACTGGAGCACACACCAGAAAAAAAGGAAAATTTGAAGAAGCTGGTAAGGGTACTATCTTTTTAGATGAGATAGGAGAAATGGATGCTAATATGCAAAGTAAATTATTAAGAGTACTACAAGAAAGAGAAGTTGTTAGAGTGGGAGGAAATGAGGAAATTAAATTAAAATGTAGAATTATTGTAGCCACTCATAGAGATTTATTAGAAGAGGTGAATAAAGGGAATTTTAGGCAAGATTTGTATTACCGTTTGCTAGGACTTCCTGTTGAATTACCTCCACTGAGAAAAAGGAGAGAAGACATCCTCATTTTAACAAAATATTTTATTGAAGAATTCACAAAGGAAAACGGAATTCCTGTAAAGAGTCTTTCTGAAAAAGCTACTAACAAATTGTTGGGATACAATTATCCTGGAAACATACGTGAATTAAAAGCTGTTATCGAATTATCGATAGTATTAGCTGATGGGGATATAATAAAACCTGAAAATATAAACTTTCCTTCATCTGACCCATTATCTGAATTATTAATGGAAGAAAGGTCACTAAAAGAATATAATGATAAAATTATTAATCACTTTTTAAATAAACATGATAACAACGTAATTGAAGCTGCAAAAGCTTTGAAAATTGGAAAATCAACTATTTATAGGATGATAAAAGAAGCAAATATGCAATAACTGTATAAATGATTCACTAATGAATTCACAGCATAACGATATTATATGTAGAATTAATCCTAGTAGTGGTGTTATAACTTATACTAACACTTATATGGGTAAAATATATGGTTATGCTAACAATGAATTGACTGGCAAACATTTTATTCAATTAGTCAGAAAGGATCATCATCAAAAATTATTGAAGTATTATTTCGAGCAAATACAGACTAAATCAAAATCATCATATATTGAAATCCCTACCATTACAAAATCCGGAAATGAAATATTGATTGGTCAAAACATCAATATCATTTATGAAGGTGAAAATCCTAAAGAGATTGTAATTGTTGCCAAAGATCTTGCTGAACAAAAAGAAACGGAACAAATCATTTTTAATATCAATAAATTTCCAGAAGAGAACCCGAACCCTGTATTGAGATTTTCTTCAACTGGACAAGTGTTAATGTATAACAATAAAGCTGGAAACAAAATAATCAGTTTTTTTGATGACCATATACCAATCAGAGAAGTGTTTTTACAAAACCTAAAGAACATTTATCTCAATAATATTCATGATCAAATTGAATTAAAAGTTGATAAAAAAACATTTATCTGCAATGTTGTACCAATTAAATCTGAGAAATATATAAACGTTTATTTATCAGATATAACAGCGATTAAGAAAGCGAACAAATCGGTAAAAATTAGTGAAGAGAAGTATAGGAATATTATTGAAAACATGAAACTTGGGCTACTTGAAGTAGATAATGATGATCGAATAATAAAGATATATCATGGTTTTAGTATGCTCACAGGTTATAATGAAAAAGATTTAATCGGAAAAAAAGCGATCGAAACTTTACTACCAAAAAAGTTTCAGCATATCATGTATTCACAAAATCAGGAAAGAGAAAAAGGACATTCAGGTGTTTATGAAGTTCAAATAAAACACAAAAATGGCGATTTAATCTGGGTGTTAATAAGTGGCTCTCCTTTTTATGATGAAAATGACAACGTTATAGGGTCTATAGGGATTCATTTAGATATTTCTGATAGTAAAAAAATGGAGGAAGATTTGCGAGTAGCCAAAAATAAAGCTGAGGAAATAGTTCAGATAAAAGAACTATTTATGGCCAACATGAGTCATGAAATTAGAACTCCATTAAATGGAATATTTGGCATGGCTAACTTGTTAAATGATACAAAACTATCTCAAAGACAAAAAAACTATACTTCAGCAATACTGTCTTCTTCAAATAATTTACTTACGATTATTAATGACATATTGGATTTCTCTAAAATTGAAGCTGGAAAATTTACATTGGAAAAAATAAGGTTCAATCTAAAAGAAATAATTAGTAGTGCCATCGGTAGTAATAAATTTAAGGCTGAAGAAAATGGAATAGATTTGAGCTATTATATTGATAGTAATGTTAAGACAACTTTTAAAGGAGATCCAACCAGATTAAATCAGGTTATTCTTAATTTATTAAGTAATGCTGTTAAATTTACTCTAAATGGAAAGGTAACCTTAACAATAGAGTTAAATAGGGAAAATTCGACTCATCAATTACTGAAATTTTCAGTTAAAGACAATGGAATAGGTATAGAAAAAGATTATTTAAAGAATATCTATGAGAGTTTTTCACAAGCCGAAAAATCTACAGCTCGCAAATATGGGGGTACAGGATTAGGACTCCCTATAAGTAAAAAAATTGTTGAATTAATGGGGGGAGAACTGAAAATTGAAAGTGAAATTAAAAAAGGGTCTCATTTTTATTTTGTAATTAATTTAGAATTTTCAAAAGAAAAACATGACAGTGGTGGTATAAATAAATTATTGGATTTAACAGAAGATTTTAATTCGACTAAAGTGCTCTTAGTTGAAGATAATACTATTAATCGTCTAATGGCAATTACCTTATTAGAAAAGTGGAATTGTGATGTAGATTATGCAGAAGATGGACTAGAAGCATTAGAGAAGTTAAAAAACAATACATATGAGCTCATTTTAATGGACGTGCGGATGCCGAATATGGGAGGGGTAGAAGCAACTAAAATCATACGGTCAGATTTAGAAATAACTACTCCTATAATAGCATTAACGGCCAATGCAATTAAGGGTGATGATAATAAATGTATTGATGTAGGAATGGATGATTATCTCTCTAAACCGTTTGAACCACTTGAGTTAAATCAAAAAATAACACAGTATGTTAATCTAAAAGAGGAGAAAGAGGAAATTAAACAATTGAAAAAAATAAATATAGAAACCATGGATACATCAAAACTATATAATCTAGAAAGGCTTGAAGCAATGAATGATCAAAGTTTTACTAATAAAATGGTCAATTTGTTTATTAGTGAAATTCCACTAGAATTAAATAAAATTAAAAAAGCTTTAGACGAGAAAGATTATACTTCTATATCTGCTGTAGCACATAAAATGAAACCTTCTATAGATTATATTTGTGAATCTTCTTTATATGAAGAAGTAAAGATAATTGAGGCATGGGATGAAACGGATAATATTATGATTGAGAAAACAACTCAATTTATTGCACAAATGAAAACTGTGCTTCAACAATTAAAAGACAAAAATTAATTCCCAAAATAGGAAAACACTTCTCTTTTTAAAACACTCATCTTTCTTGGATATTTATTAAATAACTGATAATCAGTTATTAATAGTTTTTGGAACACTTTCCGCATAGCTAAGTTTGAATTAAGAACTTATATGATGGAAAAGAAAAAAATATTTATTATCAGTTATAATAATTTGCCAATTGATTTTTGGAAAGCACACCTTAATTTCGAAAATGCACAAGTGTGGCATTGGCAAAATTCAGAACAAGCTATTAGCAACCTAACAACCGTTTGGCCTGACATTATTATAGTGGATGGATATTGGGCGAAGAAATCTTTCCAGCCCTGTATTGAGAGCATATTGAGTAAAAAAATGAAAATTAAATTATTTTGTTTTATCCCTCTGGATAAATCAAATACCAAGTTAATCCATATTGATCAACGGATGACCGTTTCAAATTTTAATAGTGATGTGCTTGAAAAAATTAATGAATTAATAAAATCAAATGATTTAAATCAAATAATAAGTCGAACCGCCTAAAACCTAGAAATTATGAAAAATTTACCAAAAATATTTATTGTAGAAGATGATGTTTTTTATGCCAGTCTTCTAAAGAAAGAAATAGCTAAAAACCGTTTAGGAAATGTAGAAACCTATCATACAGGAGAAGATTTTGTTGATAATTTGTATAAGATGCCTGATGTAGTATTACTCGACCACAATTTAGGAAATATGAATGGTATTGATGTTTTAAAGAAAATAAAATCAATTAGCCCAAAAATTCAGGTCATATTTCTTTCAGCCCAAGAAAAAATGCATGTAGCCATTACTTCATTAAAATTTGGTGCTTTTGATTATGTAGAAAAAAATAAAACCGCACTTAATAGAGTAAAAGCTTTAATAAGAAGAATAGGAAAGTTTAACCAGGTAGCAGAAGAAAAAAAACAATTTAACATTGTTAAAATAGGTTTGTTTGTAATCCTAACTGCTTTAATTTCGGTAGCTATCTATGTAGAACTATTTCATTCATCAACATACTTTTAAATGAAAAAATTACTTTACATATTTTTCCTATATAGTTGCATAGATGTGGTTGCACAAACCTCGTCTTATGCAGTTGTTGTAAATGCAATTACTACCAACGGAATTAAGAGTATTAATTGCAACAGTTATATTGTTTGATGGAAATAAGAGTACTCAATTGTTAACTAATGAAAATGGAGTATTAATTGTTGGGTTTCCTAAAAACAAAAAAGTAGTTATTACTTTTAAAAAAGAAGGGTTTATCAGTAAAAAAATAGAAATAGACACCAAAGCTAACGGTAAAAAAAACAACCCACTATATTTAAGATTCAGCTCATAATGATTAAAAAGAAAGCAGATTATAATTATGAGGTATTGGATTTTGTTATTGCTAAAATATACTACAACAAAAAACAAAAGAAATTTAAATTTGATAAAAATTATAATGCAAGGATGAAAACCAAACATGTTAAAATACTACAGCAAATTGAAAACAGTCAATTAGTGGTAAAAGAATAGTTTTTAGATTACCTTTAAAATCACACTTACTAATTCATCAATAGCAAAAGGCTTAGGGATCACTCCTTGCATTCCTGCTGCCAATACTTTTTTATGAGTATCGTTAAGTACATCAGCAGTAAATCCCAATATAGGTGTTTC
>JAJCYN010000352.1 GCA_029262915.1 Flavobacteriales bacterium | reverse complement strand
TTCTTTATGTCCAGTCAAATATAGTAAGTCCACTATTAAATCTTCCTAGTGATGGATTATACATTCTTAATTGGAAGTTATACCACCTGCTTCCTGCAACTCCGTTAGTTGAGTTGGATAAAAGGTCTTAATAAAAGTGTTTTTGTAGTAAGCCCAGGTGATTGAATATTACATCCCTTCTATATATTGTTTCCTGTCGAATTCTTCTATTCCATCTTTTATAATTTTTACATTAAGGTCATTTGGGTTTTGCTTTTCTAACAATTCAATTTTTTCAATCGCTTGCTCTTTACCATCTATAAAGATGCTAATAAATATTTTTCCTGTTTTATCTTCAATACTATTAGGATTTTCTAACAACCTATTATCATAAGATTTAAGCGATAACAAGTAATCTTTATTTGCATTTTCCATATCGTCAAGTTTCTCATAAAAAAAACCTCTTGTAGAGTATATTTCTGCATTATTTTCACTATCATTAATTACAAAGGATAAAACCTCAATAGCATCACTTAATCTATCAAGCTTGGACAATACATTTACCTTATTCATATAAGCTGTATAATATTTTTCGTCAGTTGCTATTGCACTATCCAGCAAATTCAATGCTTCTTCCATTTCAGATACAACTTTTGAAACATGAAAAAATTGATACTTAGTAAAAATCCCCATCGCCCTATCATTCAACTCAATTGCTTTCGGGTCATTTCGGTCTTTATTGTCAACCGCTGATGAGCATGACAATAAAACAATAAGAGTAATTACCACATAAATACTATTTAATGCTAATTTCATACGTCAAATTTAATCACCTTGTTTAAAATATTGAGGTTTATATGGAATTATAATCGGAATTGGAATTACTTCTTTTAGCCTATGGGTTGGTTGCGTTGCTCCTGCCCATCTTTTGAAAAGGGTATAACCAATATCTATTCCAATAGAAACATTCTCTGCTTCATTTGGTAATAAAAAAGAAGTAACACCAACAGGAGAAGTACCTGTAGTATTAAAGGAGACTGAAGGGGTTGGATAAAAGTGTCCGACTTTTTGGGGTAAGTTCACATTCCTGTAGGGTCACTATTACGTCCAGGAAGTACCTCTCCAAAAGGATAATAATCTGACCAGCTTAATACTTCTACTGAGTTGTTTCCAACTGTTGAGGAATCTCTAATGGTTACCCGTACATTACCTAAATGATCGGTGAGTTCGTAGTTTAAACTTTTGATTTATTAGGTGTTAATGAATATGAAATAATCGAAAAAAATACAACAAAAATGCTAGAATTGCGTATATTTGAGTATGCTTTTAGCTATTAAAACAAATACTAACATCAATACTGATGCTAAACTTATTAAGAGTGTAGCTAAATCTTTAGTTGCTTCTTTTAAATTAGAGGGTATTACTATTTCTATGGAAAGAGCTTTAGAAATCATCAAAGAACAATACGCTACGCTGGAAAAATAAACGTTATTATTTCTTTCATCTTGTCATAATTCTTCATTGCTGCTGCTTGAACTGCTTCTATGTATTGTTGAAACCTGATATCTGTGTGTAGTTTCTCAAACTCTAATACTCCATATCCTGCTTGGTACATCATTATATTAGCTAACAATCTTGCTGTTCTTCCGTTACCTTCTCTAAAAGGATGAATAAACAATAGTTCTGCGTGTACTTTTGCTATTTCTTCTATCAATTGCTCTTTAGAAGTATATTTCTGTGGTAAATGTGTTAGTATTTCTCTACCAAATTCTTGCATACTATTATTCAAATATGCTGCTGCTGGAAACATAAAACTTCCTTTACTCAAGTTTACATTCCTTAGTTTTCCTGCGAACGAATACAAGTGTTCTAATGCTATTTTGTGAATGCTTAAAATGTATCTTATATCAATAATAGTCTCGTTACTTAATGACTTTACAAAGGTTAATTCCGCCTTTGTAAAACCAATAAACTCTTGTTGTTCTATTTCTGATTTATCGGTGATGTTAAGTAAGTTTGGTAAAATTTCTTTTTCATCTTCATTGTATGGTACTTGATATTTACTCATTTCAAAACAAAGATACATTTTCACCAAAACATTCTTCTAATTTCAACGCTTTATGTCTTTGTTAAATTAACTCCAAAAATAAATTTTAATACAAGCTATTAGCATTAACAAACTTTTTGAATAACAAATTGTTCTTCTATTTAATCGTTTTAAATGGGTTCTTAACGTAAGATTCATTCTTTCTATATGGTTAATACTATATTGTTTTACTGAGTGTATTTCTTTTGGTATTAGGCTTCTATAATTCATTAATTTATCTGTAAATATTTTTGTTGTCTGCGATAATATTAATGTTTGGGTTAATGGACGTAATGTTTTATTGGTTCTTTTACCTATTCTAAAATCAACAACTGTTTTTGTATCTTTTTGCAACGCATAAGCCACCCAATATTTGTCTTTTTTATTACTAATGTAGGTACACATTTCATCTACTTCATATTCTTTTTTATAAGCAATTATAGGTTTTTTAATGATCAATGCTATTTCTTTTATTCTCCTTATTACTGTGGCTGGAGATATTTTTAATAATCGTGCTATGCTTCTTATTCCACAACCTTCTTTAAGCAATGCAACTATATCTTGATTAGTGTTCCGATTGTAAGCATTGTTGGAATATTTATTAAGTTGAATTTTACCGCAACTCTTGCACTTATATCTTTGACGACTATTATTTTGAAAACCATATTTTATACAATTATTACTGCAATATTTACATTCCATTTTACCAACTTTTTTGTAACACCTAAACCGATGTTATTGATTTTAAAAGCCGTAAATGGACGAAAAAGAAGAGAAATATAGCTTCATATGCTCTTTCTTTTTATTTTAAAATATCCTTACTATTGATTTACAGGTAGTTAAAATATATTTATCTATTACCAACTTCTTTGGAACACTACCGAATCGAATATATTTTACCCTCTTTTCTAAAACAAATAATCGCTATTTTTTTATATTAACGGTATCATTTTTCTCATTAACGGTCTATTTAGAATCATTACAATTAATTGATTTTTAGATTTTTAGGTGTTTTTACTTAGTAAAAAATCAGTATAAATACGTATAGAAATTATTAAGATATTGATTATTTTGTTGAGGTTACTTTCCGATACAAAACTTGCTAAAAATGTTATCCAACAAATCATCAGTTGTAATCTCTCCTGTTATCTCTCCCAAATGATGCAAGGCTTGGCGTATGTCCATAGCTAAGAAATCCCCCGTAATGTTCTTGTCCAACCCTTCGAGTACTTTTAGTAAAGACTCGTTAGCTTTTGTTAAGGCTTCATAATGTCTTACATTGGTAACCACCACATCAATATTTATAGCTCCTGATTGAAAAAAGGCAGATAGATTCT
>JAJCYN010000351.1 GCA_029262915.1 Flavobacteriales bacterium | reverse complement strand
TTTTGTAACGGCATCAATTAATCGCTCCGCCACATACAACTCATTATATAATGGTAATTGAACAGTAACAAAAGGAAGTTGATCTTCACTAATTGTATTTGGGGGTTGCTTTTTTTTCCCTTTACGAACGTAATTAATTGCCAAATTAATTTGTATAATGCTATACAAAAAAATGAAGGACAACGCCAAGCCGTATATAAATATTAAAATGAGTTCCATTTTACTTCCGCAAAAGTAGTGTTTATCGCTTTAATGTGGCAACTATTTTAACTGATTGTCCAATAGTTGCCATTTACAAGTATTTAAAAATAGTGGTAATTATTTTGTACCCCGCACCAATAGTTCCTTTTACGGTTCCCGAAACTTTTGAAAATCCAATTCGTTTCCTATAATTAACAGGTACTTCGCAAGTTTTCATTTTAAGTTTTGCCGCTTTCACTTGCATTTCTACCGTCCAGCCATAGGTTTTATCTTTCATTCCTATAGCCATTAAACTATCATATTTTATTGCTCTAAACGGTCCTAAATCGGTGTATTTTACTCCGTAGAACAGTTTTAATAAAAAAGTGGCTAACCAATTTCCAAAAACTTGTTGGGGAGTCATTGCTCCTTTTTCTAAATTTCCCAAAGCACGAGAGCCTATAACCATATCATAACTATCGTTTGCAATGGGTTTAATTAAATCAATTATTTCTTCGGGATAATCAGAATAATCGGCATCTAAAAAAACAATGATATCGGGTTTAACTTCTTTATTGCCAACATGAGTGATTCCTTTTAAACAAGCATTTCCATAACCCATATTTTGCTCTTCAAGAACTGTGGCTCCAGCATTTGTAGCATTTTTTGCTGTTTTATCGGTGGAGTTATTATTAACCACTATAATTTCTCGTACAATTTCTTTTGGAATATCCTGTACCACATTTCCCACAGAATTTTCTTCATTAAAAGCAGGAATTATTATGTCAATTATTAGATATTTCAAAAATCGTGTTGTATTATTTCTTTAAGGATCCCATTTTCATCATAAAGCCGCCAATGTCCATTTTTTACATTATTAACGAAATTTCCTTCTAACCTTAAAATTCCATTTTTATACAACTTGCAATAACCTTCTTTTTTACCATTTTCAAATCGTCCTTCTTTTACCTTCATTCCTTTTTTGTTGTAATCAATCCACCAATCAAATTTGGTATTATTAAAAAATTTTCCTTCAGATTTTAGATTTCCATTTTCATAATAAAATTTCCAGTACTCTTCTTTTAAGTTATTTTTTAACCAACCTTGTTTTTTTAGGTTTCCATTTTCGTAATAGTACTTAACGTACATATCATTACTATTATCAACTATCCATTTTTCTGTTTTAGGGTTTCCGTTAGGATAAAGTTTTTGCTCAAAATGGTGCGGAATCTCATTCTGACTAATGCCTAAATTTGAAATAAGTAGGACACAAAATAAAAAGAAAATAGCCTTCATTTATGCGTTTAGAGTTACTTTTTCTTTCCCAATTAATATTGGATTATCATCAATTCTTCCCGCCTCTGGAGCATTTTCTAATTTTAAAACACCACGAGGACAAACGGCTGAACAGACTCCGCAACCAACACAGGAAGAACGTACAATATTCTGTCCTTTTTGTGCATAAGAACGCACATCAATTCCCATTTCGCAATAAGTAGAGCAGTTTCCACAAGAAATACACTGTCCTCCATTAGTAGTAATTCGAAAGCGAGATTTAAAACGTTGAATAATTCCCATATATGCGGCAAGTGGGCAACCAAACCTACACCAAGCTCTATTTCCCAATATAGGGTAAAATCCTGTTCCTATTACTCCAGCAAATATGGATCCTATTAAAAAGCCATACCAATCTCTAATGTCAAAAGCAGAAATACCTAATAAAATTTCTTTACTATCCATTTCCGGATGATTAAAAACATTGTAGGTATGATAGCCTGTCCAAACGGTCATAATTGTTGCGAAAATTAAAACAGGATAGATAATCCAACGTTCTATTTTCCAAGCAAACAATTTTTTGCTAGATAATTGTCGATAAGGATCTCCTAATGTTTCTGCTAAACCACCACATCCACAGACCCAACTACAATACCACCTTTTACCATAAAAATAAACCATTACAGGAATTATTATTGCCGATAAAACAAATCCCCAAACGAATAAAAATTTTCCAAAATGACCACTATCTAATATATACTGAACATTCCAGTCAAAAAGAAAATAATAATCTAACGGCCACGCGTTCTTTAAATCTTTTCCTGGTAAACCAAAAAGAGGTAAAATTTCTACCAATAAAAACGCAAATATGATTTGAAAAAATAAAACACTCCCTGTTCTAACAATTTGATAATTATTGTGCCTGTACTTAATAAACATACGTATTCCCATCATAATCATGGATGTAGAGTACAGCAACCCATATAAAAACCATTGTGAAGCTCCTTCAGCAGGATTAAATAAGTGTTTTACCGGATCTACAATATTTACCCAATTAACAATTAAAAAAGGATAGGAATAAAGTAAAATGTAAAAACAAAATAGAAATCCAAAAGCCAACATTCCAATCCAACCTCTATTCGTTGAAGCTTCCTGATAAATACCATCATTCTTAATTCCTGGAGGACCAAGTAATTTTAAGTTTGGCAAAATGAATAATAACGAACCAATAATTCCTAACCCAAAAGTTAGGAAAAAGAGCAACCATTTATTTTCAACTAAATAACCCGAAGAAGCTGATTTTGATAATATAAAGGCAAAATTACTTGGTTTACGCCACATCACTTTATCCCATTGCTCAGTTGTTTTTAATTCTTCATTAACCTCATTGTATATTTTTAATGCAACAGCAGAAAAGGCAAATGATGAGTGATACTTTTTTCCCACTAATTCATCGGCAAATCGTTCTTGTAGGTTATTGTATTCTTGTTCAGTAAGGCTCTTTTCCATTGCCTCTTCAGTCAATAAAAAATCGCCCATAAAAATGGCAGCTACAAAAATGAGTAATCCTGTAAGAAATATAATGAGCCCCATTTTTTTAATTATTTTCATCTTTCTTAAGAATTAGAAATTGATAAAATTCGTTTCCAATCTCTTTTTTTAACTTTAAGATTGGTTCCATTTTCTTGATTATACAGTCCGACTATTTCATTTTCATACTGCTTATAAAATTCTGCATCAAAGTTGGCATCTTTTAAATGCTCCATAATATAATCTATCGTTCGTCCACCATCAATCCACCGTTCACAAACTTCATGCCGCATTCTAATACCAAAAGTATTGATACCAAGTAACTTATTAGTCGTTTTATCATAAACCAAATGCAAACAGATTTTACCACTTTCGTGTTCCCAATAAAAATCAGCTTCATTTTCTTGTAATTCACTAAAAATCCAACCATAAGTCTGATATTCTATATCAAAAAACTTAGCAGAATTAAACCACATTCCTGGTTGATAAGCCGTTTTATTGTCACAAATAGTTTGAGCAAGCGTTTCTCCCATCATTCGACCAGTGTACCAAACTTGTTCCATATTTCTTCTTCCTGTTGGATGTTGATGAAACTCAGCACAATCGCCCAAAGCATAAACATCAGGCACATTGGTTTCTAAATATTCATTGACTAAAATTCCTCTATTCATTGCTATATCACCATCTTTCATAAAAGCCGTATTTGGGCCAACTCCAGCAGTTAAACCAACGAACTGACATTCAATTTCCTCACCTGACTTGGTAAGAACTGCTCTAGCTCTACCATTTTCATCAGGTAATATTTCTTTTAATTCAGTTTCAAAACGTAAATCAACATGATGTTCTTGGATGTGTCGTGCAATTAAATCGCCCTCTTTTTTGGGTAAAACTACACCCCAAAACCTGCTTTCACGAACTAAAAAAGTAACTTTTATCCCTCTCGATAAAAACATTTCTGCCATCTCTACTCCAATTAACCCTCCTCCAACAATTACCACTCGTTTGGTAGTAAGAGAATATTTCTCCATTGATTCTAGGTCTTGGTAAGAATATAATCCTTGTACAGCATCCAAATTCTGGCCAGGCCAGCCAAATTTATTTGGTTTAGAGCCTACTGCCAAAACGAGTTTATCGTAAGACATTGTGGTTCCATTATCTAGTTTTAATTCCTTTTTTTCAGTGTCAATCTTTTGGACGAAAGCCCTTAATAGATCAATACTGTTTTTTTTCCAAAACCAATCTTCATAAGGTTTAGTATGCTCAAATTTCATATGCCCCATATAAATATACATTAAGGCCGTTCGAGAAAAAAAGTGGTCTGTCTCAGCAGAAATTACCGTTATTTTTTTATCACTTAATTTTCTGATATGCCGAGCAGTAGTAATTCCAGCTACTCCGTTTCCAATTATAACAACATGCTCCATTAAGACTTGTTTTTAGCTTACAAATTAAAGCAGAATGATTGATTTAGGCTGTCAGAGTTCTGACATACTTATTCAAAACTAAATGCGTTAATTTGTGTGTAATTTAGATTATTATTATGAATAAGAGCATCTTTGTTTTCGTTTTTTTTCTCCTATTACTGGGAATGAAAGTATACGGACAAGATTCTCTTGCCAATGAAAACTCATCGTCTAATTTTTATATTCAGAGCTATACCCCCTCTGTTTTAATTAAGAAGAGACAAACAGAGTTTAAACTATTTAATAACCTCTATACTCAAACCCAATTTTTTGATGAATCAGGTACTAAACAAAATGCTGAAGAAAGAAGCTCTTTCTTTACTTCCATTGTAGAATATAATTATGGTATATCCTCTAAGGTAACTCTAGGTGGAGAACTTTGGTTTAAATCGGTTCATTTAGGACCAAGTAGTACTAGTCCTTTAAATGTTTTAACTTTTTCCAATGCTAGTAATTCTAGGTCTGGAATAACTTTAGCTGGAATAAAAATAAAGTTTAATCCGATAAAAAAATGGAAAAGATTTAGCGTACAAAGTGGGTTATTAATTAATGTCATTTCTGACCCTCAAAGTAGGAATTTAGACAGACCATTTTTAGACAACAACAGGCACCTCTGGATTACTAAATTTTTATACGATAAAAAGATAAGTGATAAAATCCAGCTATTCGCTCAGTTTTCTACTTGGATAAACATAGACAAAAACTTGTCAGATGAAAATACTTCTTTAGCAACCCCCGTTGATGTATTTGTTAGTTATTTCCCCACAAAAAAATTGACCCTATTTCTTCAAAATCAAATTTTCCCATCTATTGGTGGCGATGGAATATCCTCTTATTTTTTACAGGAAGGGCTAGGAGCAAAATATCAATTGTTTAAGGGAGTAGAAATAGAAGTTTCATATACTAGTTTTATACTAGGAGAGAATGCTGGTGCAGGAAAAACAATTAATTTAGGCTTGAGAATTTTAAATTAAGTTATGAAATTTCTAGAAAATAAGGCACTCCGTTTTTTTGCGGTAATAATTGTTATTACTACTGTAGCCTTTTCCATTCACAGCTCAGGTATTACGAACTCTGAAAAAATTGGTGGAGTAAATTTCGTTTCCCCTAGCAGTCGTTCTCATTTTTCAAACTTTGAAGCACTTGATAGAATAAACTCAA
>JAJCYN010000350.1 GCA_029262915.1 Flavobacteriales bacterium | reverse complement strand
CACTTGGAATAACAGTTGCAAATCCATCACAAGTTCCAAAACATGTTTCAGGAGTTGTATTCCAAGTAGCGGTAATAGGTGTTCCGGCTGGTTGATTGATTACAATTCCATTAACAACAGTTGAGCAACCATTGGCATCAGTAACGGTACAAGAATAACTGCCAGCACAAGCTCCTCCGCAACCGCCAATGTTAGGTTGTGTACAACCATTAGACCATAAATAAGTATAAGGTGCTTGTCCTCCACTTACATTAAGTGTTGCATCTCCATCACAACTGCCTAGGCAAGAAGCATCTGTAATTGTATTCACTGTTACCACAAGTGGCACAGCAGTAGCATTAATGGTAAATCCAAAAGCTGTACTGCAACCTATACCATCAATAATTAATAGATTATAAGTTCCTGGACAGAGACCACTGAATACTGGACTAGATTGTGTAGGTCCACCAGTTATCCAATAAGTAAATGGAGGGTAATTACCAGAAATAGAAGTTCCTTCTACCTCCCCATCGCATGCACCCGGACATGATTCATGAGCGTTTATCGTTGGAAAAACAGTCGGAGGATCTTCGAATATGAATTGTGATGGACCACTAAGCTGTTGTCCGATAGCATCTGTTACTGTCCATGCAGGCACAAGATCTGCATCACAAAACGATCCTAAAGTCCATGTACCCCAGCTATAAATGTAAGGAGGAACTCCTCCAGAAGCAAATAAATCAGAACTTCCATCACAGGAAAAACAGGTAGGAAGATTAAAACTTTGATTCACCACTAACGATGGAGGTGGTGGAGAAGCAATAATAAACATATTTAAGCTCGGTCCAACAGGCCCAGTAGCAGGGCATCCATTTATATCTGTAACATCCACATAAAAAGTATCAGCACACAACCCCGTAATATTTGTTGCTGTTCCAGTTTGTAAAATAGTAGTAGCATCGGAAGCATAGTAGGTAATTACATAAGGAGGTGCTCCTCCACTAATGGTAATATTAGCAGAGCCATCGCATACTCCAAATGCAGATGTATTGTTGGTTGATAATGTGTAGGTTATCGGTATTGCTGCATTGATAGTAATAGGTTGGAAATCGCCACATCCAATGATATCGACAGCTCTTATTATATAATTCCCTGGACAAAGGTTGCTAAATACAGAACTTGATTGCCAAGTAACACCATTATCAATGGAGAAACTGAATGGAGGATCTCCTCCTGTAACATTTCCCTGAATTTCTCCATCGCATACTCCTGGACACGTTTCATGAGAATTAACAACTGGAGTCATTATTGGCGGATCAGCCCACATAATAACTGAAGGACCACTAATTTGTTGACCGACAGCATCGGTAACTGTCCAAGCAGGAACAAAGTCTCCATTACAGAAGTTACCTAAAGAAGATGTACCCCAGCTGTAAGTATAAGGAGGAACTCCACCAGAAGCATTTAAGTGAGAATTACCATCACAATTTGGAAAACAATGTGGCATAAAACTTTGTTGATTGACTACTAAAGGAGGAGGAGGAGAGGTAATAATAAACATATTTAAGCTTGGTCCAACAGGTCCAGTAGCAGGGCATCCATTTATATCTGTAACATCTACGTAAAAAGTATCAGCACATAACCCTGTAATATTTGTTGTTGTTCCAGTTTGTAAAACAGTAGTAGCATCGGAAGCATAGTAGGTAATTACATAAGGAGGTGCTCCTCCACTAATGGTAACAACATTAGCAGAGCCATCGCATACTCCAAATGCAGATGTATTAGCTGTAGATAGGGTATAAGTTATAGGTGTTGGACTTGATATTGTTGTTGTTGTAAAATTAGAACTTGGCAAAGCATCATTAACGGTAACAGTAAATGTTGTAGCACATAACCCTGTAAAAAAGTTGCTTGTTTGTGGAACTCCACCAATATCATACATTTCAGGGGCAGTTACTACAGATGTGAATATTGTTAAGGTTCCATCACAAGTACCAGGGCAAGTTTCATCTGTTACTACAACAGAGTCAATTTGTACTTGTGCAATTGTAACTATTGAAATTAAAAATACGCTAAAGAATCCTACAAATCGTTTCATATACTAAACTAAATAATCTATTATTTTAGACGAGCATAAGTTGAGAAAAGTTGCATTTATATGGGACTATTTATAAAATTTACATCTAAAGATTTCAGAAAATCATCTGGAACGTTGGTTTCAAATTTTATTTTTTTCTATTCTTGAAGCTAAAAGTATAATCTGATGATAGCATTGTTAATTTGTTCTGATCAATGGAAAATTTCAAAGGTAAATAGACTGTTACAGGAACTGTTTTTCCATCCAATATTGCTGGATTCCATATTGGTGAAGTCATCAAAACTTCCCTAATTTCCTCTTCTAAAAACCTTGCTTCATAAGAAAAACCTCCAGTATATGAGGAAGATTGATTGATTGTTGCATTTGAAATCAATCCAGCTTCTTGAATAGTAATTTTATACAAAATAATCACTTCGTTATTCTTAAATATTTTGATGTCTCTATTATAAATTTTAACATTTTTTTCTAGATAAGAATAGAGCGTATGAATTCCTCCAGATATGTTTGGAGGAGACTCCAAATGAGTTGAATAAATTATACCATTGCTTTCAGCGAAACCATCCTTTTCTGGTTCTGGATTTGGTAAATCTTCTTGTTTTTGGACATCAACTCCTGCAGAATTTACTATGAAAGTATGTACTTCTTTTCTTGAGATATAGGTGTTTATTATTTTCTTTTTTTTTGGATTAAACCGATAGAAAATATTATAATTATTGATCAAGCCTATTTTACAATGTATTGTATCATTACTTTTTGTAATTATTAGATCATTAAAGTCTTGAGATTTAAGAGTTTGGACAGAACCAATTGTCACTAAAAATATTATTGTAATATTTTTCATCCTATATCTCCTTTTTCAGATAATAGTATTGCAATAGCTTTTGTCTTATCAAAATGAGAAAACACAATAACCATTATTACGGTGATAGGCACACTCAATAACATTCCTGTAACACCCCATAAAGAACCCCAAAAGGATAAGGCGAAGATGGCAACAAAGGAGCTAATGTTTAGAGAGTTACCCATTAGTTTAGGTTCTAATAGGTTTCCCACAATTACTTGTATTGTCCCTACAAAACCCAATACCATCAGAAAGGGTGTAAATTCACCAAATTGTAACAAGCAAAATACTGCAGGAAAAAGTGTTCCAATTAAAGATCCTATAGTTGGAATATAGTTTAATAAGAAGATTAAAAATGCCCAAAATAATGGAGCATCTATCCCAATAAATAGCAAAATTAAATAACTGGCTAATCCTGTTACAAAGCTGATTAAGGTTTTTAAACCAATGTAACTACTAATTGATTTTTCTATTTTATCTAAAATACCACTAAGATTATTGTATTGCTTTTTATCTGTAAATACAGCCTTTAATTTGGTTTGAAAATGCGTTTCTTCTAAAAAGATGAAGAGGGCATAAATTAAAATAATAAAAGCATTACCTAATAA
>JAJCYN010000349.1 GCA_029262915.1 Flavobacteriales bacterium | reverse complement strand
CCACTCACTGACATCTGTACGTTCTCTTCTAATCCAGGAACATCTGTTGTCATTGATTTTAACTGGGTTTCTATTTGCTTAATCCTGTCTTGAGCAGTTATATTTACACTCAAAAACAAGCAAATGGTCATTCCCGCTATTTTTATAAATCCTTTCATCTATTAGTAGTTGCTCATTAACATGGCATATACTTCATCTATTGAAGTATCACCCTTTTCAAATAATTCAAATGCATTATCCATTAGTTGATTGATTTCTTTTTCCTTTAATTCCTCTCTTACATTAAATTGCTCATTTTTAATGGCGTCAGACAACTCATAATCAATAGGAATAACTTCATAAACAGCTTTCCTACCTTTATATCCAGTATAAAAACATTTTTCGCAACCAACAGGTTCAAAATGGCGTTCAACTTTTCTGGGTGCTCTATAATTACTCGGAAAAAGAGAAGTATTAAACGCTTTCTGTTCTTTACAATTGGGGCACAATAGCCGAACTAAGCGTTGTGCTACACTTAAACTTAATGTGCTGGCTAATAAATAAGAAGGAACCCCCATATCTATCATTCTAGAAATGGTTCCCCAAGCCGAATTTGTATGTATGGTTGACAATACCAAGTGTCCAGTAAGCGCAGCTCTAATTGCCATTTGTGCCGTTTCTCCATCACGTATTTCACCGAGCATAATTACATCAGGGTCTTGACGTAAAAATGAGCGTAATGCCGAAGCAAAAGATAAACCGATATCTTCTTTAAGTTGTACCTGATTTATTCCTTCTAAGGTATATTCAATTGGATCTTCTATGGTAACAAGGTTGGTTTTTTCTTCGTTTAATATTTTTAAAGTCGCATATAAGGAAGTCGTTTTTCCTGAACCGGTAGGTCCACTTATTAAAATAATTCCATTGGGCTTTTTAATGCCTTCTAAATAATCAGTTAATTGTTTTTTATCAAAACCTAAAGTATTAATATCAATATCGGTAGCATCTTTACTTAATAATCGCATTACAATTTTTTCTCCATGTAAGGTTGGTAATAAAGAAACCCTAATGTCAAATTTAGTTCCCGTACTTTCAAAAGAGATCCTACCATCTTGCGGGAGCCTCTTTTCAGCAATATCTAAATTTGCTTTAATCTTTAATTTATTTACTAATGCTGGATAATCGTCAGAATGGATGACATATTTTTCAATGAGTTTCCCATCTATTCTCAGCCTCACTCTACAACGATCCTCATACTTTTCAATGTGTATATCACTACTTCCTAAATAATCTGCTTCGACAATGAGTTTATAAACAAAATCTTCAGAATTAGTTCCATCAAAACTTACTGTTTCGGCTCTTTTATTTTTATAAGTTAATCGATAATATTTCCCTAATGTCTTATTAATTTTTTCTGACGAAACAGGAACAATTTTTACCGTTAATCCAAAAATCATTTCTAACTCATCGCTCAAACTAGAATTCATTTTATCCTCATCGGCATAAAAAACAAAATCATCTTCATCCATCGATTTTGGAACAATATGATAATGCCACGCCTGATCTGTAGTAATTGTTTGCTGCATTTCTGCATTAAGCGATATGTAATCTGTACTACTCAAAAGAAAAAATAATGTCTTGGTAACACTGTATGGTTGATATAAACTGATCCAAAACAATTGTTATGATTAATAAAACACTCATAGCTCCTGCTAAAGGTGTGAGGAGTTGATGCTGCTTACTAAAAAGAGCAATTCCCCCGTAAATTAGGCTTGCAATAAATATACTTCCTATGTAAAAAAGTATAAAATTAATTGGAGAAAATACGGTGGTTAGCACCACAAAAAACAATACATCTCCTAACCCTAAATGGGTATTAATAATGTTTGTTAGCTTTCTGTTTCTAATAGAGATAATTATGGTAGCTCCCAATAAGCTACTAAAAACGATGTATAAATTAATGCCGAAATAAGTTAATAATTCACTTATGCCTATGTTTAGAATAGCATAAGCTATAAACCCAATAAAAAGTAGTGGAATTAAAAACCAACTGATTTCTCTTGATTTAAAGTCCTGAACAACAACAACAGTTAACAGACTTACTAATATGATTAATAAAACTACAGTCATTAGTCTTTTTGTGTTTCTGTTAGTTTTCGATCTTGATTAATTTCCCACATATTAAACACTCCGTCTCCATCAAAATCCTGAACCGCAGTTGCTCTACCAGTAAATGTTGTAGTACCCGCTTCTACAATCTCTATTTTATACCTGGCTCCGCCTTCTTCAGTAACTAACGTTTGCTGCTCAAAATCTACTGCATCTAATTCTGATGAATATTTAGAAAACTCTAAAAAGTAAAGGCGTTCTAATGAATACAGATGTTCTAATTGTGTTTTAGCTTCCCCTTGCTTCGCTTTAGTTACCGCTTTCATTATAGAGGGAACAGCTAATGCAGTGAGTATTCCTGCTATTAAAATAGCTCCCATGATTTGAAGCATAGAATATGCTTTTAATTTTTTATGTTTTTTAATTTGCATAACAACACGAATTATAATTTGTGCTTCTAAAATTATTGAGAACTGAACACCAGAGTTAGCTATGGTTCATTTTTTTATTTAACGGTCTTGCCGGACTTGTTTCGGCATCTGTTCACTATACACTCTTCGCCAAGTGTGGGATAATCACATTATTTAATTTCTTATTTTTATTTCCGTGAAAACATTTTACGTTTATATCTTAACAAATAAGAACAATACCGTTTTATATACAGGATTTACAGATGATATTGAAAGAAGAGTTATCGAGCATAAAGAAAAATTATCGAATAAAAGTTTTACCGCAAAGTACAACTGTAACAAACTAGTCTATTTTGAAAAGTTTCAGAAAGCAGAAGATGCTATTCGTAGAGAAAAATAATTAAAAAAATACAGAAGAAAATGGAAAGAAAACTTAATTAATGAGAAAAATCAAGATTAAGTAGATTTATCGAATGATTGGTTGGTTTGATGAACAGATCCCAGAATAAATCTGGGAATTATTTTAAATTTTTTAAGAACTCGACTCTTCTTCTTCGAGCAATATCTAACAAAATATTACCTAGTAATAAAATTTGATTTTTGTCTTTGTGGAAAGTAACAATATGATTGGTATTGATGATGTGGCTTTTACTAATTCTAAAAAAAGAATGGCCTTCTAATGCTTTATCAAAAGTGCTTAATGTTCTGGCAGCTGTTATGGTTTTACCATTAATTAATTGAATGTGGGTATATCCTTCATCCGCATCACAACACACAATATCATCAACCTTAATAAACTCAATTTTAGTAGCACTTTTTATGGTAATGATGTTAGATTTTTTAACGGAACTCCCTTCTTGAATAATAGATTCTAAATGATTGTTGTATTCAGACTCTCGTTGAAGCTCTTTTTGAGTTTGGAGCAATTTATTCTCCACCTCCTTAAGTTTCTTTTTAAGTAGCCATGCTGCAGTATGTTCTTTTACCTTAATCAAGCGTTTTAAATCATCATTACTCCTCTAATTTATTGGTGTTTTAAGTAATTTAAAAGAAAACAGTCATTTTTTGTATTAACGGTGCTGTTTTACTCATTAACGGTAGCAATTTTATAATAAGAAACTCCTAAATTTATTATTCCTAAAAACAATTTAACGTATGGCTACAAAAATTAAAATTGGCAGAAAAGATAAACACTTAGGTGAAGAAGTATTTTTTAAATTGTTAGATGATTTTATCAGCGATTCATATTCTGGTAGAAGGCTAAAAAAAAACGGCACTAAAATAAGTGATGGAACTATTAAAAATTACATCCATTTTAAAAAAACATTACAACAATTTTCAGCGTACTCTACTTTTGAAATTAAGTTGTTTATTACTGATAAACTAACTCAAACCGAAAAGGAAAGAGCTAACTGGAATTGCCATCTTTGCTGAGAGATAAAAGTTAAGATAGTTGAAGTTGTTTTAAACAAATAATTTTGACGTTATGAAAAATCGAAAACAATACAGTAAGGAATTTAAATTAAATGCTATCAAATTGAGCAACGAAAGTGATTGCATCAAAGATGTAGCAATAAGTTTAGGGGTAAGGGCAGCCTTACTTTATAAGTGGCGAAAAGAATACTATCAGCAAGGCGCAGAAGTTTTTCCTAGCAAAGCGCCAAACGCATACTAATTACATCACTTTTTTTCTAAGTACCCTTTTTTTGCTTAGTACCTTTTCAAAAATTTTAAAGAACGTTTTTTTACTGCCTACAAGATAGTATTTTTTTTGCTTTTTCTTATCCGTTTTTTAACGGATTCTTTACTTTTCCCAGTCTTTGATTAGGATGCTTTTTCCATATTTATTTACTCTTACTTTTTGTCCTTTTTTTAGTTTTAATTCTCTGATTATTTCTACTGGGATAGTTACAAAATAACTCCCCGATTTGGTTTTACTAATGGTTCTGATGTCTTTTTCTTTTCGTGTTGGCATAACTTTTTATTTTTACTACAAGATAGGTTATTATGTAATACTTTACATAATAAAAATCTAACACCTTGCGATTGTTGCCAATCACCAATGTTAGCTAATTATTTCTTAAATGATACCGATAAATAAAGAAATAAACCACTGTCAATTATGGGGTTAATTTTAAAATACTTTCGCTCTCATTTTAAAATATATAAATGAGAAATTCCTATCACACCACCTTAAAAGAGTTAATCAAAACGCTCAACCAGTACCCAAAAATGTTTTATGCTTATGGTAGATTAATTAAAACGCTTAGTTCTATTATTGCTTCAACTAACGATTTTAATAATACTATTAGAGAATCTAAAGAAAAAGTGGTGAATGCTATTATCAGAACAAGCAAAATTATACCCATCAACAAAGCTGTTAAAATATTTAAAATTTCTACTACTACTTTTTATACATGGGTAGCCGATGTCAAACTCACTTGTTCTAATTCAGCGTTTAAGCTTTGTAACAAGATGTATTCTTCTCAAATAACTCCAATGGAAGTAAAGGCTATTAAAGCAGCTTTAATGAATAGAAAAACATCGCATTGGTCAATTAGAAGTGTTCATTTGAACGGGATTAGAAACAATACCATTTCTGTATCTGAAAATACTATGTACAAAGTCAACAAACAACTTGGTATAAGAAAATCCAGAGAAGTGGTAAAGAAAAAGAAAAGACATAAACAGGGAATTAGAGCAACTACTCCTAATCAAATTTGGCATGCTGATATAACTACGTTGAAGACTTTGGATAACAAACGTTATTATATTTCTTTGGTAATGGACAATTTCTCTAGAAGAATTCTTTCATATGCTGTTAGCGATAGAGTTGCTGGATTGGTTACTACATCTACAATTAAAGAAGCTTATGAGAAAGCTAAGCAAGTAACTGATAATCTAAACATTGATTTAATCGTTGACGGTGGACCAGAAAACAACAACATTCATATTAACAATTACTTCAACAAACCTGAGATTAACATAGAGAAACTAATTGCTTTAAAGGATGTTGATTCTTCCAACTCCATGATAGAACGAGTAAATAGAACTTTAAAGTACCGATACCTATTTCCAAAACAACCAAGAGATTTAAAACACTTAAAACGGATACTCAACTATTTTATTAATGATTATAACATGATTAAACCTCATGGAAAACTAAAAGGATTAACTCCTGATGAAGCTTGGAGCGGTGTTCAAATTAATGATAAACACAGAACCACAGTACTAAAGGAAGCCAGAATCAAAAGATTAGCCTATAACAGAGCCAATAAATGTGAGAAGTGTGAAAGTTAGCAGACAAACTGAAGATAACACTTCGAAGTTCAAGTAAATCTTGCTGTTTGAATGAATTATATAATAGCATTTACAATTTGCTCATAATCAGTAAGTTTCTTATAAGGAACCTATATGTATGGTTCTCTCTGGGGCTGTGCTGTGAAGCGTATATCTAAATCAAATAATCGTATTTTTTTTGTAGTAACGGTATCATTTTTCTCATCAACGGTCATTTTTTTATTTTTGAAATCGAAATTTTTTCAAAATTTAGCCGTAGGATATTTAAATAATCTACAAAGAAAAAGTACGAGGAAAAGAAAAATCCCTTAACACAATCAATGTAATAAGGGATTCTTTTTTTTGGCGGAGATGGAGGGATTCGAACCCCCGGTACCTTGCGGTACAATAGTTTTCAAGACTACCGCATTCGACCACTCTGCCACATCTCCGCTGCAAAAGTAGCAATTGATTTTATATATGGAATATTTTTTGATCTTTTTTGAAAATATTTTATCGTACTAAAAAATGATTACTAAACTATCTCATCATGTTTACCGTTTATCAATTATATATTACATTCTGAAAGATAAATTGTAAATTTGCATCTATTAAGTGTTATTTAATGAATAAATACATTGGATCCATATTTTTTATCGTTTTTATTTCTGCTAGTGCTACTGCAGGAAATTTAAAAGCTTATTTTACC
>JAJCYN010000348.1 GCA_029262915.1 Flavobacteriales bacterium | reverse complement strand
GTACTTTATATTTTTCTAGCACATAAAGTATCGTAGAAGAAGTGCAAGTCCAACAGTACTCCGCTTTAGTTCTTCCTGGTTTTACTTCTAACAAGTTAACATCTTCAAAATCTTTAAGAGAGATTATTGTCGCATGTGTTAAATTTAATTTCCGCAAAGTATCAAAACTCACGTCATCAAAAGCAAAGATGAAGAGATGGAAGCTTTCGCAAGTTTTCTCTAATGAATGGTACATCGCAACACCCCTCGTAAGGTAAAAGGAATCAAATAGCGTACAGAAGTTATACATTAGCTTAAAATTTATTCATTACTTCTATCACTCGAGTTACTTCATCTGATGTATGACAATATGATATTGGTAAACTTAAAGTGGTCTGATGAATTTCTTCGCTTATTGGAAATGCGCCTTTATCCAAAATTCCTTTTAGTGCGTTTTGATTAATAGGTGAAACTGGATAATGAATCTCTGTCTTAATATTATTTTTCAATAAATACGCTTTCAATTCATCGCGTCTTTCGTGTCTAATATTGAAGATATGGTAAACATCAAAGTAATCGGGATCAACCACAGGTTTAATAAAATCTAATTTTAGATTTTTTAAGTATAGCGAAGCTAATTCCCTCTTGTGTTTATTAATATCATCTAATCGCTTTAATTTAACGGATAAAAACGCTGCTTGCATTTCATCCAGCCTAGAATTATAGCCAAGCACTTCATTGTAGTATTTCACGTCCGATCCGTAATTCCTTAATCGTCTAATTTTATGTGCTAATTCTGCATCATCACAAACTACTGCCCCCGCATCTCCAAGTGCTCCTAAGTTTTTGGTTGGGTAAAAGCTAAATGCTCCAAATTCTCCAAAGGTTCCTGTGTGCTTCCCTTTATAGGTAGCTCCATGAGATTGTGCACAATCTTCAATTAATTTAAGTTCATATTTTTTACAAATCTCGAGAATAGCATTCATCTCACAGGATTTTCCATATAAATGAACAACCACTATGGCTTTTGTTTTTGAGGTAATGGCCGCTTCAATTTTAGCAGGATCAATATTGTAGCTCTCTAATGAGGGCTCTACTAATATTGGTTTTAAGTTATTCTGAGCTATACTAAGGATAGTTGCTATGTAGGTATTGGAAGGAACAATTACTTCACTCCCTTCTTCAAAATCAAAAGCCGCTAATGAAAGGGTTATTGCATCTAATCCTGATGCGACTCCAATAGCATATCTGGAATTATTGTATTTGGAGAACTCTTCTTCAAAATTCTTAACACTTTGCCCCAAAATGTACCACCCAGAATTCAAAACTCGCTCAAAGCTCTTAGTATATTCTTCAAAAAATGAAGCATTTAATTTCTGAAGATTTTCGTAATCAATCATTGTATTTCTCATAAATATAATCGTCCGGATGAAAATATTCCGAAGCAAAAACCATTAAGATGGTATCTTCAGTAAAGCTTTCCATTTGATGCCAATCTTGAGGTTCTAAAATTAAACATTTGTCAGGCGAATCAAGCGTAAAACGCTCCCTAGTAACATTATCATTGTTTGTGATAACACAACTCCCTTGCAAACAGATTGCGGCCTGTATCGTTTTAACATGTCTATGCCCCCCTCTTATAGAATCATCAACACCGTATATGTAAAACACTCGCTTAATGTCGAATGGGAGCACTTTTTCAACAACAGTTAAATTTCCTCGTTCATCAGTAAAGGTTTGTAAATTTAATATGTGGGCCATACTCTTACTTTTTAATTTTAAAAAAATATCCTTTTAAACAAGCATCATTCAAATTAAGATGCTCTGGTGATTCTGAATCAAAAATCATTTCATAACCAGCATCACATATCTGACTAATCATTTTTTGTTCGTTCAATATCCAGCAAGGGTATTGAGCTTCATATATGTTTTTAGGTACTTTTTGGATGGTTATTCTATCCTTATTATTTTTAAAAATAGGTGTTCTATCTATAATTATATTATCAACCCTCTTAGCAAGTATGTCTTCCATCAACTTCGAAGGATTTTCAAGGTATTGCAACACTGATCCTAAAAGGATTACATTGATACTTCGTTCCTGCAAACAATCGTCAATGGTGTGAAAAAAGCTAAGTTTATCATCTGCAAATGTTTTTATCCCTTCTTCTACAAAATGCTTTTGTTCAATAATATTCCAGGAAAGTTCATTCAAATTTTCCAGCATTTTTTTGTTTTGATAAAAAGCACTGCCCAAAGACCCTCCAAAATCAAGTACTTTTAACTTTAGGTTGTCGTTTATAGCCACAAGGCTTAATGCTGAAAGCAATGGAAATGAATATTGAACTTTATCAAAAAGAACAGAATCTCTTTCAAAAATAGCTTCACCATTTTTAACCTTTAAAAGTGAGTCTTTGACTTTATTAAAAATAACATCACTATCGTAGCCAGGACATTTTTTTTGAGCGGCTTCCCAAGAAGCATAATTCCCTGTCCAACCATACAAAAAGCTAGAAAGATACCTTACAACAACTGGAGGAAGCAATTCTTTTATCATTGTTTAAACCTACTATTTATTGTTTTTTAACACATAAATATTACCAAAGTACATTTCCTTACTACTGGGTAATATATAGAGTATTAAACCTACTAAATTATTTACAATTGCAAATGGTAAAATAAAAATCCAAGCTAAAGAACCTGGTAAAAATCGTTTGAACATCTCATAAAGGTATTGGTTTATTAATAAAGGAAATAACCTAAAATCAGATAAATACTTTTTATGTTCTACTATCTCAAATTTATGCTGATCAAACAAGTGTTTTAAACCAAAAGAAGAATAACGAGCAAAATCATAGGGTTGCTCATGTTCTCCCCAAATAAATGGTATTGTAACAAGCATAACACCACCTGGTTTAACCACTCTTCCTATCTCAGATAAAAATTGATCTGGATTAAAAAC
>JAJCYN010000347.1 GCA_029262915.1 Flavobacteriales bacterium | reverse complement strand
GTACTTAAATCGGTAAATGCAACGGTATTTCCTTCACATAAAACTAATGGATTTCCACTAAAATTGGCAACTGGAGCTGAACCACAAACATTAATGGTAACAGGAGTACTGGAACTTCCGCCATTACCACAGGAAGTACTAGGTGTAACACTTACATTACCACTTGTTGTTCCAAAATTAACCGTAATATTAGTTGTACCCTGACCAGACGCTATAGTTGCTCCAGGAGGAGCAGACCAAACATAATTTGTTGCATTTGTCACAGCTGCAATAGAATATGCTACTCCAGTTGCATTCTCACATTCTGAAGAAGATCCTGTAATGGTTCCAGCATTTCCAGATAGTGGATTAACTGTTATATAACCAACTTTTGTATTGATGTCACTGCCAAACGCATTAGTCGCAGTTAACACTACTTGATATGTACCTGCTGTATTATATGTAATTGTTGGGTTTTGCGAAGTTGACGAATTAGGCGTTCCTCCTGTAAAAGACCAACTCCAAGAAGTAGGGGTATTGGTACTTAAATCGGTAAATGCAACGGTATTTCCTTCACATAAAGCTATTGGATTTCCACTAAAATCTGCCACAGGAGCAGAACCTGCAGACGCGTTAATTAAAATACCGTAGTCTTCATGCTGTCCAATAGCAACATTACTACATCCTCCTCCAATCGCATTAAAATCAGAGACAGCTCGTAATCTTATTACTTTTCCAGTAACAACAGTTCCACTAGAAATGGTAATGTTACCCGAATGAACTCCAGTAGCACTTGCCGAAGTAAATACTTCTTCTCCTGCATCAAATGTCCCATTATCATTATAATCAATATAAACTTTAACATTTTCAGGATTGGTTCCTCCCACGGTTATTGAAACACTATAAGTTTGTCCCTTATCAATACCTGATATAATTTGTGTACAAGAAAAATCCATATAACCACCTTCTGCATTTGCATCTGGAGTGGTATTATTAATATTTTCCATAGTAAAATTTTGTATTCCTGTTCCAAAATTCCCCAGTCCAGTACTAGAAACTACACAGCCCGCAGTTGGAGAACCTCCTCCAACGGTAATGTAGTTCATTTTGGTCATTACATCATTTCCAAAGGCATTGGTAGCAGTTAATGTCACGGTATATGATCCAGCAGATGCATAATTATTAGATGGATTTTGAGCGGTACTTGTATTACCATCACCAAAATTCCAGCTCCAAGATGTTGGGCTTCCTAAACTCCCATCCGTAAAGTTAACATTAAGGGTTGCGTTACAAGTGCTGGTTTGGTCACCATTCAAATCTGCCGTTGGAGCCACATTACAGGAGTTAGCAATCATAGGTCCAGTGCTGCAAGAATTAGCAACTGTACTTCCTCCAGTACTGCCATTATGGGATAATTCATTTGCATTGTTTCTGCTCATTACGTAATTAGCAGCATTAGAATTATTTACATTTAATGTTCTTTTTTGTGTGCCTGAACTGATAGACCAGTACATTACATCAGAAATTACAGGAACATGCCCTAATTGATGGGCATGACCCATTTCATGAAGCATTACACTATAGAAATCAGTTTGACCACCTGTTGGTGCGTTTAGTGTAAAATTCCAGTTTGTACCAGCGTCAAATTTCACATCTAAATCTGTCACTCTCCAATAAGCAACTCCACCAGTTCCGCAAGCACTATACGAACTATAGGCAGTACCTAAAATACCAGCAGATAGTCCACAGTTATTATCAAATGTAACAACATTAACTCCGTCACTACTATTTTCACATGAAATTGTGGTTGTTGCGGGACCATTAGAACCCCAATTAATTCCTGATGTACATCTCCATTGTTCAATAACTTCATCATATCTATTTACTGCAGCGGTATTTAAAAAATAATTGTCATTAAAGGTAAATGTATAACCTCCGCTTCCATTGCTGTTTACTAAATCAGCAGTATAATCAGCATTTTGTTGAAATGTACTGTGAAGTCCAGAAATATTATAAGTAATGGTTAATGTAGCTGCTGAGGTGCCTGTTTCAGCCGTTGAATTTGTAACTCTTATGTTTCCAGTGGATGCTCCTTTAGGAACATAAATGGTAATTTGTGTATTTGTCCAACTTTGTATTAACGAAGCATCCGCAGTTATAAATGTAGCTCCACCATCATTAGCATTTGGAAAATCTACGCTTCCGGCTGTACCCCCAAAATTAGATCCGTTAATGGTTAATAAAGTATAAGTCCCAGCAGATGACGTAGTAGGACTAAATCCTGAAATAGCTGGTAACGCTTTGTTTGTTGGCTGACTAAATGAATTATATGGCTTTAATACTATTTCAGTTTGCCCTGTGATTGTTCTAATATCATTATATGCTGAGGATAAGCTATTATAAGAATCAAACACTGATTTTGCTTTCCCTGTTACTTCATCATATTTAATAAATCCTTGAGTAGAAGCATACGGTCTTAATTTTGTTGAATTTCCATCAGTAGTTAATGTAAATACTCCAATATGGCCAACACTTAATTCCAGACTAGGAGTTACGATTAACATGTCAGTTCCAACTACCCCTCCTTCTGTAACGACTTCAATTATATTAGCAGTAAAACTTCCTTTGAATACTCTATAAACTTCTATCGTATTATAGGTTTCAATTTTTCTGTGTTGGTTGTCCCAAGCCGATTTCTTGGAAATGACCTTGCCTTCAACTACTAAAATGGAGTTATTCACTCTTTCATTTAGTGTGATGGGCGACATCATACATTGCGAATAAGAAAAAGTAGATGAGAACAGCAGTGTTACGGTTAAAAAAAGGTAAGAAAATGTGGTGTTTTTCATGATAAAGTTGTTTTGTTAAAGGTAATCATTATGCCTAAAATTTTAAAATAAATTAGACTAACGGTTAAAATATTGTGATTGACAATAGTAAAACGTAAATACGGACTAAAAGGTTGCTCCCTTTTTAGCTTAATATGTGAGAAAAAAAGATATTGCTATATTCTTAATTTATAGCTATTTAGAATAAAAAATCTTTGACAGATAGTTTCGAAGAATACTGTTTTATAAAAGCAATGCTCTTTTCCATTAGTGGATGCATTTCCCTATCATTTTCGACAAATGGAATAATTGTCCTATATTCAGTAATAAAATCGGTAATTATTTTAGAAGATTTTAAAGGTTTTCTGAACTCTAATCCTTGTGCAGCATTTAGTATTTCAATGCTTATAATTTTTTCCAAGTTATCAATCATTCGAAAAACTTTGGTTGCGGCATTTGCTCCCATACTAACGTGATCTTCTTGTCCATTAGATGAGTCAATTGTATCTACGGAACAGGGAGCAGCCATTTGTTTATTATGACTTACAACAGAAGCTGCAGCATATTGAGTTATCATAAAACCACTATTTAGTCCAGGATTCGCAACTAAAAAAGCTGTCAAACCTCTTTCTCCTCCAATTAATTTGTAGGTTCTTCTTTCCGAAATACTACCTAATTCCGCAATGGCTATTCCTAAATAATCTAACGAGATTGCTAAAGGTTGACCGTGAAAATTCCCAGCAGAGATGATCTCATCTTCATCAGGAAATATGGTTGGATTATCTGTAACTGAATTAATTTCTTTTTCGAAAACACTTTGTACATGAGTAATAGCGTCTTTACTTGCTCCGTGTACTTGAGGTGAACATCTAAATGAATATGGATCCTGAACATGAGCTTTTTCTTGTTCAATTATTTCGCTTCCGGCTAATGCTTTTTTGATGTTTCTGGCTGTTAAGAATTGACCATCATGAGGTCTGACTTTATGTACTAAATCATTAAATGGAGAAATTCTTCCGTCATATGCATCAATAGACACTGCAGCAATTAAATCGGTTAACGTACTTAATTTTTTAGCACGCAATAAAGAATGTATTCCGTAAGCACTCATAAACTGTGTGCCATTTAATAATGCTAGTCCTTCTTTTGATTGTAAATGAATTTCATCCCAACCAAATTGTTTATTGATGTCTGCTCCAGAAATTTTCTTGCCTTGGTAATTCACTTCTCCCAACCCTAAAAGTGGTAAAGAAAGATGAGCTAAAGGAGCTAAATCACCAGAAGCACCCAATGAACCTTGTTGGTAAATTACAGGAAAAATACCATTATTGTAAAAATCTACTAAACGTTGAAGAGTTTTTACATCTATCCCTGAATGACCATAACTCAAACCTTGAATTTTTAGTAGTAACATTAATTTAACCACATCTTGAGGAACTTCTTCTCCCATTCCACAGGCATGTGACATTACCAAGTTGCGTTGTAATTTTTCTAAATCTGCTGCTTGAATTTCTGTATCGCACAAGGCACCAAAACCAGTGTTTATACCATAGATTGGTTTATCATTTTCAGACATTTTATGATCCAAGTAAGTTCTACACTTAACTACTAAATCGGTTACTTCTTCTGATAATTGGATTTTTTTTTTGTTAGAAATAATTTCATCAATTATTTCTAATGTTAACCAGTTCTTGTTAATCTGATGCGTTCCCATATTTGTTGTTTTAGCATTGTAGGAACGAATCAATTTATCAGTTGTCTTTTTTTGAATAATACTTCGACAGGCTCAGCGTGACAAAAAAATGTGACTACTAATTCACAATGACGGTTATTTATTTATTAAAGATACTAATTCTTTTATAGTTAAGCTTTCTTGTTCTCCTGATTCCATATTTTTAATGGTGAGATTTCCCGATTCCATTTCATCACTACCAACTAAAACAACATACTTAATGCATTTGTTGTTAGCAAAAGTCATTTGTTTTTTCATTTTTGCGGCACTTGGGTAAATTTCTGAATTGATACCAGCATCTCTTAGTTGAAACAGTAAAGGCAAGCAATAATCTTGTTCTTTTTCTCCAAAATTAATAAACAACACTTCTGTTGAATCTCCTTTAAATTCAGGGTATAAATCGTTGTCTAGTAGCACATCATAAATCCGATCTGCACCAAAAGAAATTCCAACACCAGAAACACCTTTTAACCCAAATTTACCAGTTAAATCATCGTACCTTCCTCCACCGCAAATGCTGGGAAAATTATCTACTTTCACTTCTATAATAGTCCCTGTATAGTAACCTAAGCCACGAGCAAGTGTTGGATCAAATTTAATATTAGCTGTTTTGATTCCAAGAGTTTCTAATTTCTGAAATATGGTTTCTAATTCTTTTATTCCTTTTTGGCCGTTAGGACTAACTTTTAACTGATCAGATAAAACATCCAGCATTGATTGTCCGTGCGTAATTGAATTATTAAGGTCGAATTTGGAAGAAATATCTAAAAGTTGTTGAGAAAAAAGCAATCTATTTAGATTGGACGCATCTTCTTTTTTAATTTCAATAGATGCAAATTCATTCATTACACCATCCTCACCAATTTTGTCATATTTGTCAATTGCAATAACAATTTGCTCAAATTTATCTGTTTCACCAATAGCCTCAACAATTCCCTGTAGAATTTTTCTATTGTTTATGGATATAGTATAATCTAATTTTCCTTGAAACAATTCTGTAAAAACATCATCAATAATCTTAACTAAATCTACTTCATTCAATAAAGAATCAGAACCAATGATATCAGCATCACATTGGTAAAATTCCCTGTACCTCCCTTTTTGTGGCCTATCAGCTCTCCAAACAGGTTGGATTTGAAATCTTCTAAAAGGAAAGGTAATGTCATTTTGATTTTGCACCACATAACGTGCAAACGGAACTGTGAGATCGTAACGTAATGCTTTTTCAGCGATAGAATTTAATATTTCTTTAGAACTCGTAATTAAATTTAATTGATATCTCTCTCCTTCGTTAAAATCTAATGTCGTAAAGTTATTTTTTGCTGCATCTTTGAATTTAGATTTTTGGACTTTTACATTATTTA
>JAJCYN010000346.1 GCA_029262915.1 Flavobacteriales bacterium | reverse complement strand
GCGTATATATGCTGAAAAAGCCAATAACGTAGTAATTAACTATAAAGTGTACGCATTTGAATTAAGCGTTCGTACCAGTTTTGTAGATGCTTCACACGGTTATTTTAATGGAACAAGTATGTTTATGTTCATTGATGAGTTAAGAAACATCCCTCACAACCTAACGGTAGTTCCATTTAAAGCTTGGAAAAAAGTAAGTACCTCTTTGCCTAAAGCAGATATAGGTGGAAAAATAAAAGGTTTTCAATACCAAGCACCAGATTACGACATTTTAGTTGATTCGCCAGTTGAAATCGGAAATCAGGAAACGTTTGATTTTACTTCATCCGGAGTGGTGCATCATGTGGCAATGTATGGTAAAGGAAATTATGACATAGAAAAACTAAAAGTAGATATGGCAAAAATTACTCAAGCCTGTACCGATGTTTTTGGCGTAAATCCTAACAAAGAATACACCTTTATTATTCACAATTTAACTCGTGGTAGTGGTGGGTTAGAACATTTAAGTTCTACCACTTTAGAAGTTAACCGCTGGACTTATGAAGAAGATTCCTATAAAGGCTTTTTAAGTTTGGTTGCCCACGAATATTTCCATTTATGGAACGTAAAAAGAGTTAGACCAAAAGCATTAGGACCATTTGATTATAACAACGAAAATTATACGAGCCTTTTATGGGTTATGGAAGGTTTTACAAGCTATTACGATGAGTTATTATTGTATAGAGCAGGTTTTTATTCTGAAGAAGAAATAATAAGAAAACTCACTGGCTCTATCATTAATATAGAAAACCAGCCTGGAAATAAAGTTCAACCCGTTGCACATTCTAGTTTTGATGCCTGGATAAAAGCATACAGACCAACTGAAAATAGCTATAACACCACAATATCATATTACTCAAAAGGAAGTGTTGTTGCCAATGTACTCGATTTAATGATAATTAATAAAACCAAAGGAAAAAAGAACTTAGATAACGTAATGCAGTACTTATACAATGAGTATTACAAAAAACAAGGGAGAGGTTTTACACCTAATGAAATGAAAGGGGCTTTAGAAAAAGTTTCTGGATTAAAATTAGATGATTTCTTTGAGAAATACATTAATGGAACGCAAACATTTGATTACAAAACGGTCTTTGGCTATGCAGGACTATCTGTTGAAACAGTGGTAAACAAAGGCCCAAGCCTTGGTATTTCAGAATCGAGTAATAAAATTAGAAGAGTTTACAGGGGTTCTTCTGCTTATGCAGGGGGGCTTAATGTAAATGATGAAATATTAGCAATAGATGGTTTTAGAGTAAATGGTAACATTAGTGATTTTATTGATGCCAAAAAAGTTGGTGATAAGGTATCATTACTAATTAGTCGAGATAATATCATTCAAACCATCACATTTCCTCTATTAGAAAAAGGAAGTACACGTTACTTTATTTTTAATGATTCTGACAAGAAAAACAGTATTCATCAAAAATGGTTATTGCAAAAATGATTATTTCTTTAATTGTAGCCATTGCCGAAAATAATGTAATTGGAAAGGATAACAACCTCATTTGGCATTTACCAAATGACATGAAATACTTTAAGGAAAAAACCTTAAATCATCATATTGTAACTGGGCGGAAAAACTACATTTCTATTCCTGAAAAATACAGACCTCTTGCCAATAGAACTAACATTGTTTTAACCAAACAAACCGATTTTAGTGAAGAAGATTGCGTGGTCTTACATTCTATAGAGGATGCTATTACTTACGCTAAAAACAATAATGAAAGTGAACTTTTTATTATTGGTGGTGGACAAATTTACAAAGAAGCCTTAGAAAAGAATTTAATTGATAAAATGTACATTACACACGTAAATCAACAATTTGATGGTGATACTTTTTTCCCCGAAGTAAATAACGAGAAGTGGAAAAAGGTTTCAGAAAACAACAATCTTGCTGATGAAAAGCACCGCTATTCCTATTCATTTGCTGTTTATGAAAAAATGAACTAATTTTATACTAGATTCTTTAGTCACACTAAGTTTGTGGAAGTAAAGAAAAAATAAAAACTATGAAAGCATTAAATATTATTTTAATATTAAGTTTAATTCTCTTATTTAGTTGTCATGATTCTGATAGAGATGAGGATACTACAACCAATTCCTCTACTGATTATGCTATGGGACAAAGCATAATGTACGATGCTTTTAAATTGGTTCATCAAGCTGCACTTAGTTCTAAAGGAATTACAATGAACAACTTAGCAAATGTAACCTCTCTTTTTGGCTGCGATACATTAATTGTAGATACCTTATCTAACCCTATGACTATTACTATTCAATTTAATAGTACTTGCACAGGGAACGGCATAGATCGTTTAGGTTCAATTACCGCTACTTTTAGTAGTAAATATGATGTATTGGGATGTGTTGTTGGAATTTCATTTAACAATTATATCTACAACGTTTATCCTATTGGTACTGGAACAATTTCCTACACCTACACTGGGTTAACAGGCACATCTCCTAATTATACATATATTACAGATAAGGTAACTATTACAAATGTTAACAGAACTATTAATTGGTCTGGGAACCAAAAATTGACTGTTTCTAGCGGAGAAACAACTGCAATAATAATAGATGATAGTTATACTATTTCTGGTACTGCTTTTGGTTCTACTTATGCTGGAAATGATTTTTCTGCAACCATAAATACAGATTTAACTTTATTAGGTAATTGCAATTGGATAAGTTCTGGCATAGTTACCGTAATCCCAGAAAATAAAAACCCAAGAATAGTGGATTTTGGTTCGGGATGCGATGATAAAGCAATTGTTAAAATCTATAGTACAGAACAAGAAATAGTTATTCCGTAAATTATAGACACAAGATTCGAGATTTTTAAAGGAAAGAAATAGCTAATCCTTAAAGAAATTAAATAATTATTACATTAGTGAATCAACAAATTATCTAATTAGATTATATGCTCACAGTAAATCCAAGAGACATTGAAGTTTCAAAACTTCATCATTATTTATTAGGGGCTGTTGGTCCAAGGCCAATTGCTTTCGCAAGTACAATTGATGCAAATGGAGTTCCGAATTTGAGCCCTTTTAGCTTCTTCAATGTTTTTAGTGCCAATCCACCAATTATGATTTTTTCTCCTGCTAGAAGTGGAAGAACAGGTGCTACAAAAAACACGTTAGACAATGTAAAAGAGGTAAAAGAAGTGGTCATAAACGTTGTTAATCATGATATCGTTCAACAAATGTCTCTTTCAAGTTCTCCTTATGATGCTTCAATAGATGAATTTTTAAAAGCTGGATTAACCCCTGTTCCTTCAGATGAAATTAAACCTTATCGAGTAAAGGAATCTCCTGTACAATTTGAATGTAAAGTGAATCAGATTGTAGAACTCGGACAAAATGGTGGAGCGGGTAATTTGGTGATTTGTGAAGTACTAAAAATTCATATTAATAAAGCGGTATTAGATGACAATGGTATGATTGACCAACATAAAATTGACTTAGTGAGTCGTATGGGAGGGAACTGGTACTGTAGAGCAAATGAAAACTCGATGTTTGAAATTCAAAAACCAATTACCACTATTGGTATCGGTATAGATCAAATTCCTGCAGAAATTCGTAATAATACTATTTTTTCTGGTAATGATTTAGGGCTACTCGGGAGTATAGAAGCCATTCCAACCCAACAAGAAATAGATGAGTACAGTATTCCTGATGGAGAAAAACATGTAGTAGCTAAAGATTTATTAGTTAAAGGAGAGCTTTTGAATGCATGGAAAACCTTACTTAAATAATGAGCTTTACTGACAAATACACCAAAGCATTTAAATACCTCTTACCTACTCCATTCACGATTGCTATCGTATTAACTATTATTACCTTTTTTATTGCTTTTTTTATTACACTACCTGAAACTGAGAGTTTTCCTAGCTATTCCATCCAACTATTAAAATATTGGGAAGAAGGCATTTGGAATTCAGGATTATTAGTTTTTGCCGTGCAAATGATGTTAATGTTGGTTTTAGGGCATGTTTTAGCACTTACTAAGCCTGTAAACAATATTATTAACCTTGCGGTAAAATCATGTAATAATACAGCCAAAGCAGCTGCTTTGGTCACTTTATTAACAGTTATAGTTAGTCTTTTTAACTGGGGCTTAGGATTAATTTTTGGAGCTATTTTCGCAAGAAAAATAGCTGAACACGCTACTCAACTACAATTTAAAATCAACTATCCAATTATTGGTGCAGCAGGTTATTCAGGGTTAATGGTTTGGCATGGAGGATTATCAGGGTCTTCACTAGCTAAAGTTGCAGAACCAGGTCATTTAAAAACGATGATGGCTGGAATTTTACCAGAAAACGAAATTGCTTTACTTCCAGAGAAAATTTCTTACTGGGAAACAGTAGGTTCTAATATGAACATATTTGTTACCGTATTGCTTCTTATTATTTTACCACTTGCAATGTATTGGATCGGAAAACGAACTACTACCTCTCTTTTAAATATATCTAACAATGAAATAAACGAAGAAATAACGCAACTTGAAGGTGCTGAAAAGCTAGATCACTCAATGCTATTCTCACTATTTTTTGGAAGTGTAGTTTTATTCTATATTGGTTACAAAGTCATAGTTGATTACAACTATGACCTTCTTCTTTTCTTTAATCCTAATAACATCAACTTGTTGTTACTATCGTTAGCTATCGTTTTACATAAAAGCTTCTATAACTTCTTAAAAGCGATAGACAAGGCCATTTCTGGAGCAGCTGGGATACTAATTCAGTTTCCACTTTATTTTGGTATTATGGGAATAATGAAAAGTTCAGGATTAGTAACCGATATTTCAGCTTTTTTTGTTCAAGTGTCTAATGAAACAACTTATCCCATTTTCACTTTTTTAAGTGCAGGATTAGTCAATATTTTTGTGCCAAGCGGTGGTGGACAATGGGCAGTTCAAGGTCCAATAATTGTACAAGCTGCTAGTGATTTAGGAATTTCACTACCCAAAAGTATAATGGCTTTAGCTTATGGTGATCAATTAACCAATATG
>JAJCYN010000345.1 GCA_029262915.1 Flavobacteriales bacterium | reverse complement strand
ATACGAGTTGCAAATTCTTCATCCGTTTCGCTGGGGTTTTTACGCATCATAGCATAATTTTCCGTACGATTGTACCACACATATTCTGTAATACAACCTTCTTTAACAACCAAGTTTGCTCTTATCGGTTTTTTCATTAGTCCTCCAGAATAATTTATACAATGGTAAAGCTTATCTGCTACTTTGTATTCTTTCAAATTAGCAGTCTTATACTTTACCTTGCTTTTTTTGTTCCCTTTTTCTTTAAAAAAGATAACTTCATTTTGCATTCCATATCTATTTCTATACCTAATAAATCCTTCAATTTTCTTCCCATCTTTATCTATAACATATCCTGGGTATTGTTCTCCATATTTATAAACATCCGTACTCCAATCTTGAGCATGAAGACAGTTTAAAGTAAACAACATAATGGTAAGTAGTGACAATAAATTTTTCATAATTAATAGCTTTTAAGTTAATGTGGAACCAAATTTAGCCTTTAATCTTAAGAATAAAAAGTACATCCAGTTTTAATTAACTAGGTATAGTTAACGATTATCCCGCCCAACCATCTCTATCTAAACTGCAATATCGTATCACTTTTAACATCACACCTAATTATCGGACTAATAAAAAATGGCTGCCTTATGGGTAAAACAGCCATTAATTATTTCTTTTAAATCTGGTCACTTAAAAACTTAAAAACTTAAAAACTTAAAAGAAATCTTTCCAGCCAAAACACAAAGCAATAAAAATAAAAAATATTAAAAAAAACCAAAATAAATAAGCATGTATATTCGGACCAGAACTATTTAACTCTTTTTCAGTTTTCATAAAAATTATTTTTATTCATAATTGATGTAGTTTCGTTTATTGAAGTAATGACAAACTTTAATGTTTTATCACATTTCGTTATATATAAATTAGCTACTAGTTTTAAAGAAACCCCTTTCTCGTAGTAAACTTTATACCACTGATGTGAGCTGCTTCCACAATGCGGACAATTCATTTTAATTTCTATTGTTTAAAGAAAGAACCGTTATAATAGTCACTTCCATTATTTATTCTAATAAAATAAATTCCTTTATTTAAGTAGTTGATATCTATTTTGTAATTAACCTTATCTTCTTTTATTTGTTGATTAATAACCATTTTTCCTTGAGTATTATAAACCTGAACAACATAATTATCGAGTGAATTATCATAAAGTTTGAGCGTAATAAAATCAGACGAAGGATTAGGATAAATAGATAGTTCATTTTCTTTTTTAAACTCTATCGCAACAATATTAGAATATGAGAAATCACCATTAAAATCAGTTTGTTTTAAACGGTAGTAATTCATTCCTGTAAATGGATCAGAATCAATCTGGCGATAATTAATCAATGTATTACTATTCCCCGCTCCATTAATCTTTTTTATTTCAGTAAAATTAATTGCATCACCACTTCTTTCTAATGTGAAATAATCATTATTTATTTCAGTTGCTGTACTCCAAGACAAGTCATTAGCAGTACCCTTATTCTTTCCACTGAATGATATTAATTCGACAGGTAGTACATTAACATCTACCAAACTAATATCATCTATATAGTAATATGACCATGGAAGTCCTCCGCCAGCATCAGCAGGTATAGATGTAGTATTTAACTCATCCTTAAAATTACCAAATGTCATAAACTGTTCACCACCTATAGCAGTAAATGTTTCAGTAATAAATGTCCACCCTACTTTGTCAGTTATATACAATCCTGCAGGTGAGATGATTTGAGGCGTAAAATTTAATTGATTTGTTCCAGAAATTTGGCCTGATGAAAAATATGCACCTAATCTATCAATGGCATCATTATAGCCATCAGCTAAGCTAATATAGTATGAAAATACATAATCATTTCCTGCGATTAAAGGACATGCTAATTGCACCTCAATATATTCTCTAGAAGGGTCTCCAGATCCAACAAAGATTCCAGCATAACCATTCCCTGTATTTGGCAGCTGACTTCCGCTCCAATTACTTGGTACACAAACAAAAGGAATAGTGTTTCCACATGTTGTCCCTGCACACGCATTATGAAAATCTGGTGTTTTGGTATTAGGATTTATCCATGAAGTAGCATTTGTTATTTGGTTGGCTGATGTAGGACAAACGCTAAAATTTTCAAAACTTGGATTTGGAATCAGATTTGTTAAAAGACACGGTCCAGGAGTTATCGTATAATTTGAGGTCTTAAATGTTGTTGTTCCACTACTATTATTGGTTCCAGTTAATATAAGGTTTGAATAGGTACCAACTAAAGAGGGATTTGTAATATTGTTCAAAATGATTGTTGTCATAGTCCCTTTTGCAGCATTTACAGGAGCATTAAAAGTTAGTACTATTGCTGTAGTCGTTATAAATGTAATAGGAAACCCATTAAATGTGCCTGTTGTTACAGCTGAAGCATCTGTACCAGTTGGAAGATTAATGGTAATTAGATTTCCTGCAGGAATACCTGATGATCCTATTCCACCACCACCACCACAAATAACACTACTTGTAAGCGTATAAGTTACCCCTGTTACTAAAGCTGTCGTATTAGAAAGTCCTGTAACAGTCCATGGAATTGTGCAGTTTGCAGAAAACAAAGCCTGTATTGATAATAAAATGGTTACGAAGAATATAGATATTGTTCTCATAATCTATTGTTTTTAAATTAATTTCTTAATAAGGTGACAGTTCCTTTTTCTAAATATTTTTCACCATTATTACCTATTGCTTTTATAACATAAAAATAAGTGCCATTTGGTACTTCTTCTCCTTCTCTTGTTCTTCCATCCCAAAATCCACGAATGGTATTCCACGTAAATAATTGCTGTCCCCACCTGTTGTACACTTCTCCTTCTACACTTTCTAAATTCAATCCACTTACTGTAAATACGTCATTAAAACCATCTCCATTTGGTGTAAATACATTGGGAACAATTATTGACGATTCTTCAAAAGCAGTTATAATTATTATTGCTGTATCGGAGCATATTCCATCAGATACTATTAATGTTACACTAAATGTTCCTATTGTAGCGTATATATTTGTTGGTTCAAATTGCGTACTTGTATTCCCATCTCCAAAATCCCAATTATAAGATATTCCTGTTCCTGTGGTACTTACATTTCCAAAAAATACACCCAAAGGGATTGCTCCCGAAGAAGGAGTAGCATTTATAATTGCCATTACGCCTGTGTTTACAGTTAAATTAGTAGTAATAATACTGTCACAACCATCGCTTGATATCAATGTATCAATAAATGTTCCTGAGTCCGTTACAACTATTCCACTAGGTAATGTAAAACTAGCTCCTTGACAAATTCTTGAATTTTGTGTTGTTGTTACTTGTGTAACAATTGTTAAGTTCGTTGTAATGACACTATCACATCCAGCATTAGATACCAACGTATCAATAAAAGTTCCAGGAGTATTCACTATTGTCCCATCCGGCAAGATGAAACTACTTCCTTGACAAATTGTTTGGTTTTGTATTGTTGTAATTGAAGATGCAAATGATGGTAGCGGTGCTCCAAAAATATAAACAGCCCCTGCTCTTTGCATAAAGTTACTTCCTAAAGTATCTACAGGATTTCTATATGCTCCAACAATTATTTGATCGCCAGAAATAGTTACAAAATCACCAAACCTAGCCCAAGTAAAAGAATTTGAAATAGCTCTATCTGAAGCAACTGTTTTTTGTACTTGAGTCCAATTATCAGCAAGAGTGTCATGCTTTAAAATATAAACGGCTCCTGCATTATCTATAAAGTTCAATTCAGAAACATCCTCACCTTCATCTCTTACTCCAATAGT
>JAJCYN010000344.1 GCA_029262915.1 Flavobacteriales bacterium | reverse complement strand
CCAATTTTATCGCTCAATCCATAAATACTAACCATAGCATAAGCTTGCTTGGTTACTTTTTCTAAATCACTAAGTGCTCCAGTTGATATTTTACCAAAAATAATTTCTTCAGCAGCTCGTCCTCCAAGTGCAGCACACATTTCATCCAACAGTTGTTCTGTTGTCGTTATTTGTCTTTCTTCAGGTAAGTACCATGCAGCTCCTAATGATCTTCCTCTTGGAATAATAGTAACTTTTATTAATGGAGAAGCATATTTTACTAACCAACTTACTGCAGCGTGCCCAGCTTCGTGATATGTTATAGCCTTTCGTTCGTGATCAGAAACTATTTTATTTTTCTTTTCAAGTCCACCAATAATTCGATCTACAGCATCCAGAAACTCTTGTTTTCCAACTTTCTTTTTATTTCCTCTTGCAGCTATTAAAGCAGCTTCATTACAAATGTTAGCTATATCAGCTCCAGAAAAGCCAGGGGTTTGTTTTGCTAAAAACTTAACATCAACAGTCGTATCAATTTTTAAGGGTTTAAGATGAACTTCAAAAATTTCTTCTCGTTCGTTTAATTCAGGTAAATCAACGTGAATTTGTCTATCAAATCTTCCAGGTCTAATTAAAGCTCTATCCAATACATCAGCTCTATTAGTTGCAGCTAATACAATAACCCCTGTATTAGTTCCGAATCCATCCATTTCTGTTAAGAGTTGATTAAGCGTGTTTTCTCTTTCATCATTTCCACCTTGCATTGCACCTTTTCCTCGGGCTCTACCAATTGCATCAATTTCATCGATGAAGATAATTGAAGGTGCTTTATCTTTTGCTTGTTTAAATAAATCTCTTACTCTGGATGCACCTACACCAACAAACATTTCAACAAAATCGGAACCAGATAGAGAGAAAAAAGGAACTTTTGCTTCACCTGCAACAGCTCTTGCTAATAATGTTTTTCCAGTTCCAGGAGGACCAACAAGTAATGCTCCACGAGGAATTTTTGCTCCTAAGTTGGTGTATTTTTGAGGTTTCTTTAAAAAGTCTACTATTTCTTGTACTTCTTCTTTTGCACCTTCTAAACCAGCTACATCTTCAAAAGTAGTTTTTGTTGCATTTTCTTTATCAAACAATTGAGCTTTAGACTTACCAATGCTAAATATTTGCCCAGGCCCACCACCTCCAGAACCACCAGACATTCGTCTCATTAAGAACATCCATATTGCAACAATTATAATAATAGGGAATAGTAATCCAAGTAATCCACCAAACCAATCTTCTTCTGTCGTTACGTTGTATTTGAGATTGTTTTCATTGGAATACTTTTTTAAATCTTCATAAAAACCATCTTCAGAGAAATATTCAAAATTAAAATGAGGGCCTCTATTTTGTGATGAAGAAATGAGTGGAGTTTTAATTTTATTTTTAAACTCATCAAGTTCGAGTGCCTCTTTTGTGAGTGTTACACGAACTTCTTTTTTATTTTTGATAACAATCGCTTCTTCAACATAGTTGTTTACAACCATTCGTTCAAATTCAGTTTCTGTAATAGTGGATGAGTTTCCACCAAAATTAATTAGTTGAATTGAAATTAAAGCTAAACCAATTACGGCATATATCCAGTAAAAGTTAGAGGGTTTTTTTGATCCACCTCCTAATGAAAATTTGTTTTTTTGTTTTTTCGGTTGTTCCATTAACGTTTATTATACTTCTATTTTTGTGATTTTGGCATCAGCCCAAAGCTCATCCAAGTTATAAAAATTTCTTGATTCTTCTTGAAAGATATGAACTACTGTGTTAACATAATCAAGTATTATCCATTCAGCATTGCCAAAACCTTCAGTTTTCCATGGTTTTTCACCAAGTGTTTTTCTAACTTCTTTTTCAACAGATCTAGCTAAAGCATTAACGTGAGTGTTTGATGTTCCTGTACAAATAATAAAATTCTCACAAACAGCATTTTCAACAACACTCAAATCTATATAAACTATATTTTCACCTTTTAATTCTTGCAACCCTTTTATCACAACATCTGATAAGATTTGTGATTCTTTAAGCTCCTTTGTTTTACCCATTCAAAAATTAATCATTTAATCTGCAAAATAACGAATAATTGATGAGGTAATATACATTATCTAAAACATTTAAGTTAAACTTTTTTGTACATTAAATAATGAATATTTTTGGTGTAGATGCAACAACGATTAATTATAGGGAATAAGTTGATTAACTTAAAAGAAGTTGATTCTACTAATACCTATATGAAGCAATTGGTTTATAGTAATGATAAAGAGATTGAAGGGATGGTTGTTATTGCAGAGCACCAATTTAAAGGAAAAGGACAAAGAGGTAATATCTGGGAGAGCGAAAAGGGAAAAAACTTTACTTTTTCTATTTTTCTTACACCGAATATATTGGTTCAAAATCAGTTTTTAATAAGTAAAGTAGTTTCTTTAGGAATAATAGATTTTTTAGACAATTTAGGATTAAATGAACTGAAAATAAAATGGCCAAATGATATTTTTTGTAAGAAGAATAAAATTGCTGGCATATTAATAGAAAATTCTATTAGAAATAATAAAATAGAGAATTCTATTCTTGGTATAGGTTTAAATGTAAATCAAATTAATTTTGATTGCGGGAACATTCCAACTTCTATTATAAAAGAACTTGGATGTGATCTATTAAATTTGGAGGAGCTATTAAATAACCTTTTATTTTTTATAGAAAAACGATACTTGACCTTAAAGTCTGGGAAAATAGAATTAATTAATAAAGATTATTTAAATTGTTTGTATGGACTTAATGAAGTTAGAATTTTTAAAATTGGTAGTGAGAATATAGATGGAACTATTATTGGTGTAAATTCAATAGGAAAACTTCAGGTAAAAATAAAAGATATAATAGAAGAATTTGATTTGAAAGAAATTGAGTTTTTGAGTTAAAAAATACTAAGTTTTTTATTTGGAAGTAGTCAGTTTTTTAACAAAAGAATTTTTATCAGAAAATTTAATCATTAATAAACCTATAGTAATTATTGCTAGGTAAATAATTAAGGTTGGTATGAGATCTATAAAACTATCTATTTCTCTTCCTATAGGTTGTTTATAGCCATTTTTTATTTCTTCTAAAGATGTGGTACCAAAACCAAAATTAAAAGCAGCGTGAATTAATATAGATGAAAAAATATTGCCAGTTCTAAAAAAAAGACCGCAAAAATAAATACCTATACAAAATGCTGCAATTACTTGAGAAGTAGCAACATCAAAACCATAATCTTCTTTCCTATATACGTTCATATAATGTAACAAACCAAAAATCAACGATGAAAAAATAGCCGCTAGGTAAAAAGATTTTTTTTTGAAATTAAACAATTTTAAAAATAGAGGGAGTAATATGCCTCTCATTGCGACTTCTTCAAAAATACCAGTTAAAATAACGCCAAATAAAAACATTAATAAATAAGAAAAATCTACTCCAGAATATAAATCTATTTTGCCTATAATAGTTGAACCAATTATGAGAACAGGAATGATTAAGGCAGTAGGGTGGGCGAATTTGAATGGTTTATTTAACCCGTTAAAATTAAATAGGTTTAGTTTTTTTAATAATAAAAAGGAGATAAATATAAGGCTACTCTTAAAAATTAAACTAGTAAAAAAACTAGCCTCTATTTTAGAAAAGTATTGAGAAATAAAATCCTTAAAAAAAGAACCTAAGAATAGATAAAATACAATAGCAATTATATAGAGAATAATTATTACTCCAGGTTTTTTCATGCCTATAAAATTACACTATATATAAGTTTAATTCCAGTTAGCAGTAAAAGAACAATTAGTCAATGAAAGACAACAGTTAGAACAAAAGCCTAAATCTGTTGCAGCACAGTCAGGTCCACTAAAATCAAAATCACAAGACACACTAAAACCAAATTTGAATGGATTGTTCGGATCTGAATTTGAATCATCAATAATTTGATTTAATTCAGTCTGATGTTTAAAGGTAGGATCTACTATTGGGTTTGATAGAACTCTTATAGACTCCCCAATATATTGGAAATTATGATTGTTTCCATTGTTAAATAATTTAAGTGAGGTATAAATTCCGTCATTTGCGATTTGATCGTGACCAGTTCCTTCGTCATTAAATTTGACATTATTATTTATGATTCTTTTTTTTAATTTTCCAAAATCGTGATTACTGAAATCAAGTAGTGTTATTTCTCGAGCATGCTTATTTTGGTTTATACTTCTAACTTTGGCATCTAAAAAAGCAACATTTTCTTTAAATTCCACTTCAGTCATTTGGAATTCATCTTTCGGATTTCCACCATTACATTTATCTACAAAAACAATTTCAGGTAAATTAGGTTTAATTATTTTCGATTGATTGCCATTTTCTTTTATATCAAGTTTCACATTTTCTCCTACTATAAATAAATTTTTAGTATGTAAGGTTGATTTATGATTACAGCCTGTTGTTTCATCTAACACAGATGTAATTTCTTGATTGCCTATACTGATAGACCCAAGTATTTTTGCATCGTGTAAATTTGTTTGGGAAAATGCCCCAAAAGCAGTTGTTGTTAACACTAATGTTAATAATTTTTTCATGATAAATTAAGTTTTAGTTTAATGTTTCCCAGTTTACCTGGATTAAATAATTGTTTCTTTTGAAGAAAGCATATTGATGTAAAAATACATTATAATTTAAAAATATAGGCAAAAATGCCTATAATATTTTTTGGAATCAACACCATCTTTGTTTTAAGGTGGATAAAGAAAAAAAAGATTTTATTATAAAATTTGGGGAGAATTTACAGAAAATCAGAAAACAAAAAAAATTAACACAAGCTCAATTGGCTACTGATTTGGATGTTGAGATTTCTCAAATAAGTAGAATAGAACGAGGTGTTTTAAATACTTCAATAGGAAATGCTTATGCTATTTCAAAAGCTCTTGATATTGAGATAGATGAACTTTTTAAGTTTTGAATACAACAGGATTTAATCTAAAAGAAATTGAGTTCTTACTCTAAAGATGCTAATTCATCCAAGTCCATAGATTTTGCAACTTCTTTTAAAAAATTGCAATTTTCTTCATTATTTCCTTCTATGGTTAATAAAAACCGATCTCCAAGTCCTAAAATAACACTAGCATTATTTCTTTTTTTCTTGTAAGATTCCCAACCGTTTATGTTTTCTCCAAAATTAATACTTTGCCCAAATTCTTCACTCGTGTCAATTTTAAAACCGCTTGCCCACATAGTAGTAGCCATAGAATACATACTGTAAGCTGCATTATAATCCAATAAGACAATGCTTATTCTATCTCCACTATCATTAACGTATTTTGCTTCTGCTGTAGAATATGACATTTCAGCCATATCCATAGAAGCACCTTTAGGATCTCCTTTTAAAGAATATCCATCAACAGATTCTGGTAAATATTTCATTAATTCTTCATAATGAATGGCTTTTGCATTTTTCTTTTCTTTCATATTCTTTTCCATCTTTTCGGCATTCTCTTTCATATTTTTTCCCATCTTCATTAATGCCCCAAGTGGATTTTTTTCTACATCAATGTTGTCTTCTTCTTTTGGCTCATCATTTCCACCACAGGCTGTAAATAAAATAATAGAAAAAGCAAAAAGTAATGTTGTGAATTTTTTCATAATAAATAATAAAAAAGGTTAGTCAAATTTAAAATAAATTATTGATTTTTAGATGTTTATACTAAATAAATTTTAGCAAGTTTTTTAACTAAACTATTAAAAAAATCGGTTAAAGGTTTTTCTACCATCATTTTCATAAACGGATTAATATCTCCTTCAAAAATGATGTAGACTTCACTGTTGTTGTTTTCTTTTTCCGATAAGAAAATGTTTAGGGTAAATTTAAAAGGTGTTTTACCGTAAGAATCAAGATAGATTAGAGAATTTGGTGTAGATGCAACACGTTTTAACCCAAGATTTCCCATACTTTTTATTTTCATTGTACAGGTTTCTTCTGTTGATTCCCAATTGTTAATTTTATCTTCGGGGAATAGCTGTTCAAAATTATTCATATCTATGAGAAAGTTATAGACCTCCTCTTGGTTAGTGTTAATTATTTGACGGTTGGTTTCTATATTCAATTGATGAACTTATTTATTGTTTTTTTGTTGTTGGAGACCATTTGTTTGGATGCTGCCTCCATTCTTTTAAGGACTCTATATCCGATTCAGAAATATAATCAGATTGAACAGCAACGTTTAACATAGAGTGATAATCACTTAAAGTAATTAATTTGCACCTGTTTTTTTGAAAATTTTTTTCGGCTAATTCAAATCCATAAGTAAATATGGCAACCATACCAAGAACATTACATTCATTTTTTCTCAAAGCTTCAACAGCTTTTAAGCTACTTCCGCCAGTTGAGATTAAATCTTCAATTACAACAACATTTTGGTTTTTAAAAATATCACCTTCAATTAAATTTTGCATTCCGTGCCCTTTCGTAGAAGACCTGATGTAAGCAAAAGGCAGTCCCATTGCTTCGGCAACTAAAGCTCCGTGAGCTATTCCTCCAGTTGCAACACCAGCAATAATTTCGGTGTTTGGAAAATGTTCATTTATTGCATTAACAAATTGTTGGCGAATAAAAGTTCTAACTGGAGGATAAGACAAAGATTTTCTATTATCACAATATATTGGAGAATTCCATCCTGAAGCCCATTGAAAAGGGGTTGTGGGATTCAATTTAATAGCTTTAATTTGTAATAATGATTCAGCTATTTTTATTGCCGATTCTTGGTTTAAAATCATAGGTGCAAATGTATAAAGTTTTTATCAACGATAAAGTAATTTGTTTTACTAATAATACAGAAAAAAGCAATCTATTTTCTAATGGTTTGGTTTTAAACTTCTTTTTACCAAATATTACGCCTTTTGTTCTCGATTTATTATATGATGATGATAAAATTCAAACTGTTATCGTTGTTGTAGATGACTATGAGAATGCTTTTAACGAGTTTCAATCTTATTTTAAAGTCATTAGGGCGGCAGGTGGAATAGTGAGCAATAATAAAGATAAAAAGCTTTTTATTTACCGATTAGATAGATGGGATTTACCAAAAGGTAAAATAGAAAAAAAAGAAGGAATAAAAGAGGCTGCAATCAGAGAAATTGAAGAAGAATGTGGAATAACTGATTTAACTATTAATAAACAATTAATTGATACATTCCATATCTATAAATTAAAAGACGAAATAATTCTAAAGCAAACTTATTGGTTTGACATGAAAAGCACTTATGAAGGAGAATTAATTCCTGAAATAGAGGAGAATATTACTAAGGTAGAATGGTTAACGGACGCTCAAATTACAGATAAAGTGCTCAAGAATACGTATGCTTCTATTAAGGAGTTATTAAACGTTAGTGAGCATTAGTGAGTTTATAAAAATCTTTTTCGATGTTGTCTTCAGTTGCTCTTTCAGCAGTTCCTCCAGGGCGACCAGCAGGATATTTTACTACTTTTAAATTTTTATTAACTAATACATAAATAGGGAAGGTAGTAACATTGTATTTCTCTAATAAATGCCTATCATTTCCTATATGCAAGAATGTCCATTTGTAATCAGTATTCTTAGTTAAAAAGTTAGTCATTTTATTAAAATCATTATCTGCACAAATACTAATAAAATGAATTTTATTTCTATATTTCTTATGTAAAACCTGCATTATTTTCATTTCTTTCTGACTTGGAATACTCCAATTAGTCCAAAAATTAATGTAAATAGGTTTTCCTTTAAAACTGTTTAATGAAATAAGCTTATCGTCTTTGTTTTTCAATTTAAAGTTGGGAGCAGTACTTCCTATTCCAAACTTTTTTTTAGTAATACGATCTACGATGTTAGAAGCAATTACTTTCTGTTTTGGATATTTTGAGTTTAATTTTATTTCGTTTAAAATTTTGATGATATTTTCTTTTGTAAAATAGTTGTCATTACTTATTTCTAATAAACCATTCAACATAAAAAGAGTTGCAAATTCGTTATTTTCTAAGAAAGGATATTTTTCTTTATTTAATGCTTTTGATAATGCGATATAACTAGCTTTATCATTAATAGCTTTAGAAATATCAAATCCTCGCACTTTTAGGGATAAATTTTTTAGTTCTCCTTTAAAAAAAGTTTTAAAAAAAGTAGTGTATTCAGGGTTGTTATAATGAATAGGTTTTTCACGTAAATACTCTAAATATATATTAGCTTTAGTGTTTTTGCTGTTTTTAGAATCAGAAACTTTATAAGAAACGTCCAAAGAATTTTGTGTTGAAGCAATACTATATTTGATATAGTTTTTCACAAATTCAGAGTTAGAGTTTTTGGCTTCTTTAAGCATTTTCAATTTGAATGACTTTAACTTTGGGTTGATTGAGTTATTTCTTTTTTCAAACAAAACTCTATTTTCTTCAATAAAGTCATCAAAATTTCGATTAAACTTTCCAATTTGTTGATTAAGTTCTGTAGGAACAGGAAAATTAAATGATACAGAAAGCTGTTTGTCATAAATTCTACTTTTATTAAGTGCTTTACTGTAACTAATATTAATATTGTAGACTTCACCCGGTTTAACAAAAAAAGCAGTTGTTTTATCTTCAATTTTTAAGAATACTTTTTTTATTTCTTGTATATCAAACTCAAAATTGTAGGAACCATCAAGTTTAATTGTAGTGTATCCAATTTGAGTTTTTTTCTTGCTGATATAGTCAGAGTATGTATAAAGAACTAATTCTTTGCTTTTAAAAAAACTTGCTTTTCCTTTAATTACAGTTTTACTGGCTGTTAAATTAGCAACAAAAAAAATGAACAGTATACCTAATATTTGACTGGTTATTTTCAATCGATTTAATGATTTAAATTAACTTTTCTTTTATTGCTGAGGGAATGAATTGACTTACATTACCTCCATTAATTATTATATCACGTACAATTGTAGAATTTATTGCAGATAACTTAGGAATTGTAGGTACAAATATAGTTTCAATGTTATTGTTCATTGCTTTATTCATTTGAGCTATGGAGTTTTCATAAGTATAATCAGCACTATTTCTAATTCCTCTTAAAATGTAATTAGCGTTAGTTTCTTTGCAAAAATTTATAGTTAAACCAGTATAAGTAGCTATTTCAATTTTAGGGTTATTATTGAAGGTAAGATCAATGAAGTTAATACGTTGCTCTATACTAAAATGGTGTTTTTTTGAAGTATTTTGTCCTATAGCAACAATAACTTTGTCAAAAAGTGACAATGCTCTTTCTACGATATTTTGGTGACCTAAAGTAATTGGGTCAAATGACCCTGGAAATACAGCAATTTTCATATCGATTAAATTTACTTCAAAGTTAAATTAAAATTTACAATACAATTATTTTTCAATATGAAACCTGTAAATTAATCTCATTTTAAAAACAATTCCATCTTTAAATGTTGGGTTTAATAAAATTCTGTTATCTCCAGATGTAATTCCATATACATCAAAATCAACATTGTCATTATTATTGTAAATTTCATAACTTCTTCCTAGCGAATAACCAGTTTTAGCTTGCAGGATAAAACTTTTTTTAATAGTGAATTGAAGGTATCCAAAAATTTCATTCGTTTTTTTTACTAGATAGACATTATCATTTCCTAAATTATACGTTCTTGTAATGGCTGTAAAATTTGCTCCAATGGTTAACCAGTTCATTAATTTATAGTTAACATCTGCCCAAATTGGTAGGGTAAAATTAGCCTCAAGCTTATCATCAGAGCTTTTGTAATAAAAGCCTAAAAGCGGACTAATTAAAGGCCCGTGTAAATCATTATTGAGATAAACTCCCATGTGATACTTAAAGGTTTCGTTTTTTTTGTATTTCATTAATATCAACCCACCTGTTTGGAAATCTTTACCAGTTAAATCTTTAAAATCAGAAGAAATTTTAGGAAGTAGCATATAGGTGCCATTCCATTTTTTAGAATGAGTTCTGTTAAATCCAATTTTAAAATTGATTGTTGAAATTGTTGTTGAATTTGCTAAAGGATGAAGTTTAGTTTTTATTTGTTCTAAATATAACCCAGTTAAAAAAGCGTTATTATCGTTTAGCTTTATTGGTAATGTGATGTCAGCTCCAAACTCTTCAATTCTTGTACTACCACCTATGCTATCAAATTCGTTTTGAGCAGTAGTAGTATAATGAAATCTTGCTAAATCAACATAACTTTGAGCATTTATGGCGTTTAATAGACAAAAACAAAAACCTAATAATATTGATTTGATGAATTTCATTTATGCGAGTTCAAACACAGTAATTTCGGGTAAGATACCAACTCTTCCGGGATAACCAATAAATCCTAACCCACGATTAACATAAATTTGTTGATCATTTTTTGCATATAAACCAGCCCAGCATTTATATAAATACTGAGAAGGACTCCATTTGAAACCAGGAATTTCAATTCCAAATTGCATTCCGTGAGTATGTCCAGAAAATGTGACAGCAATGTCAGGGTGGTTAGGTAAAACGTGAGCATCCCAGTGAGAAGGATCGTGGCTTAATAACAGTTTTACATCATTTTCTAAACATCCATTTTTTGCCATATTAATGTCTCCATACTTTTGGAATCTTCCTTGGCTACCCCAGTTTTCTACTCCAATTACAGCAAGCCTTTTATTGTTTTTTTCTATAATGTGATGTTCGTTTATCAATAATTT
>JAJCYN010000343.1 GCA_029262915.1 Flavobacteriales bacterium | reverse complement strand
TTATGCTCATAAAATTGTGGATACACTTGCTTCAGAATATTTTGAAGGTCGTGGAGCAGTTAATGACGGTGAAAAAAAAGCAGCAAATTTTATTTTAAAAGAATATAAGCAACTTGGATTAAAACCACTTAACAATACTTTTTTACAAAAATTTAATTATCCTATAAATACTTTCCAAAAAAAGCTTAGTGTAAGTTTTGACAACACCCCATTAATTGCTGGGAAAGATTATATTGTTGGAGGGAATTCATCAAGAATTAATGGAACTTTTAAATTAGTTTGGTACAATTCAGAAAATCTTCCATCAAAAAAACAACTCAAAAAATTAGCTGCTAGAAAATTTTTTCTCAATAAATTTATTGTCATAGACGATAAAAATATTGAGAAGGAAAACGAATTGTTTCAACTTCTTAAGCTAAATATTTTTGGAGCAACTGGAGTCATTTTTCTCAAAGATAAATTGACAAAAAAATTATCTAACACATTTGTGGATTACGCTATACTAACTGTTAAAAGGGATCGTTTAATTCGAGAGTTTAAATCCATTACTTTAGAAATTAACCAGAAATTTATTCGTGATTATCCGTCACAAAATGTAATAGGCTATGTAAAAGGAACAGAAAATCCAGATTCTTTTATAGTAGTTTCGGCTCATTACGATCATTTAGGAAGAATGGGTGATGATGTTTATTTTCCAGGAGCAAACGATAATGCGAGCGGAGTAGCTATGTTGTTGAATTTAGCCTATCACTACACACACAAAGAACCACCAACTAAAACAATGGTTTTTATTGCTTTTGGAGCTGAAGAAGCAGGAATTTTGGGTTCTAAGTATTTTATAGAACACCCTCTGGTTAATTTAAACAAGATAAAATTTGAAATTAATTTAGATGTAATTGGCACAGGAGAAGAAGGCGTAATGGTTGTAAACGGAGCTATTCATGAAAAGGAATTTAAGATGCTGCAAAAAATTAATACGGAAAACGATTATTTAACCACAGTAAAAAAAAGAGGAAAAGCGGCAAATAGTGACCACTATTGGTTTACTGAAAAAGGAATTCCAGCGTTTTTTATCTATGCTTTGGGAGGAATAAAAGCCTATCACGATATTTATGATATTTCTAAAACATTACCCTTAACTAAATTTGAAGATTGTTTTCGGCTAATTCGAGATTTTATAGACGAATTGTAACTAAATTTACACTATGAAAACAAAAACAGCTGTGTCTACAAAAGCAATAATGACAGAAATTGTTTTACCTAACGATACCAATACATTAGGTAATTTAATGGGAGGAAGATTACTCCACTTAATGGATATCTGTTCAGCAATATCTTCTCATAGATGCTCAAACAGAACGGTGGTCACAGCTTCTGTAAATAATGTTTCTTTTTCTCACCCTATTAAATTAGGAGATATTGTTACCCTAGAATCTAAGGTAACTCGAACGTTTAACTCTTCTATGGAAATTTTTATTGAGGTTTTTGTTGAAAACCACCGTACTGGAGAAAAAACTCTGAGTAACAATGCTTATTACACTTTTGTGGCTGTTGATCAAATAGGAACACCTATTGAAGTTCCTAATGTTGAGCCAGAGACCGAAAATGAAAAAAAACAATTTGAAGGTGCTCTACGAAGAAGACAACTAAGCTTAATCTTAGCTGGAAAAATGAAACCAGAAGATGCTACTGAATTAAAAAAATTGTTTGATTAAATACGCTTATATCTAAAAGAGGCTATGATATAAGAAATTAAAGCAGTTTAATTATTTAGACAAATTTTATTACTTATTTCAATCTTATTTTGGATACACAATTAGAACATAAAAACAATATCCATTGATTCTGAGCCTTAGATTAGTTATATTTGGACAAGAAAAAACTACAATGTTAAATTCTAAACATTTATTTTTATTAGTTCCTCTTTTAATATCTTTTTGTCTTAATATTCCTGCCCAAGATTATGTAGAAATTGATAGCTTAGAGAAGGTTATTGCAGATTTTCCTGATACAACTAAAGCTAGAACTTTAAATGATTTCGGGAGTCAAAAATTCAAAAAAGAAAAATATGCTAATGCATTACCTTATTTTAAAAAAGCATTAAACTATTACGTTGAAGCAGAAAAAAAGGAAAAAGAAATAGAATGTTATAACAATATAGGAAATTGTTACTTATTTCTTGGAGAATATGATGAGGCTATGGATTATTGTTTTAAAGCACTTCGATTAAGTGAAAAAATTAAGGATAAAGAAAATATAGCCAAATCATTAAATAATATAGGAAATACTTATCTTCATATTGGAAATTATCAAGAAGCTTTAGATAGTTATTTTCTAAAATCTTTAGAGATATTAAAGGAAATTGGAAATAAAAAAGACATTTCTAAAAGCTTAAATAACATAGGTGTTGCATACGGCAATAAAGGAGAATATAAAAAAGCACTTGATTTTTTTGAAAAAACATTAGCTATTAGAAAAGAATTAGGTGTTAAAGTTGATATCTCTAGTGCAATAAACAATATAGGTTATGTTTATTTACAAACTGGAAAAGAAGAGTTAGCTATGAAAAATTTTAGAGAAGCTTTTAGTATAAGTAAGGAAATAGATGATAAGTGGGGTGTGGTTCTAGGATTGTTAAATATGGGGCAATTATTTTATGATAAAGGAGACTATAAAACAGCTCTTCCCCACGCTAAACAATGTTTAATAGAAGCTCAAAAGCTACAAGCTAAAAGTCTAATTAGTCAGGCATGTAAACTTTTATCCGATGTCTATACTGGTATGGAAGATTATAAAAAATCCCTATCTTATTATAAGCTGTTCTGTGAAGTAAACGACAGTTTGTTTAATGAAAAAAGTAGTAATCACATAACAGATATAAAAGTTATTTATGAAACAAAAAAGAAAGAAGCGGAAATAGAGATTTTAAACGCAGAAAATGAACTAAAAGATCTTAAGTTAGAGGAAACAAAAAAATGGAATATTGCACTAATTATCGGAATATTAGTAATTCTATTATTTTCAATTATTTTCTTTTTTCAGAAAGTTAATTTAAAGAGGGCTTCCAAAATTCTAGTTCAAAAAAATCTCGAAATTATTGAATCTGAGAAACAAAACCCTCCAAATAACTTTACTCCATCATCTAAGAATCAAGCTAAATATACTGGTTCTACTATGAGTTCAGAACAAGAAGAAGACATCTTTAATCTAATTTCTGATGCTTTTGAAAACCAAAAAGTATATTTACAGCAAGATTTAACTGTAACAAGCCTGGCAGATAAGTTAAACACAAATAAAACCTATATTTCTCAGGTAATAAATGAGCGATTTTATCAAAATTTTAGCTCTTTTGTTAATGATTATCGAATAAAAGAAGCTAGGAGATTATTATCTGAAGAAGAGAACTGGAATCTAACAATAGAGGCAATAGCCAATAATGTTGGTTTCAAGTCTAAATCTGCTTTTAATACAGCTTTTAAAAAATTTACAGGAATTACCCCTTCCTACTTCTTAGACTCCATAAAGGCTGGAAAATAACTTGTACTAATTTCTAAATCAGTACAATTGATTGGTTAATCCGAACACCTCCATGTTGTACTTTATAACGTCTATAGGTAAATTTGTTAAAAATTTATACTTTATGAAGACACTAATATTACTAATTACCATTTTCTTTACATCTTCATTGTTGGCACAATCAAGTTATATAACCTTTGAGGAAGAAGAAATAGAAAAGATAGCCTCAAAGGAATATACAAAATATTCATTTAAAGGTATTTCTGCACTTCAAAATCAAGCAGTAAGTTTTATTTACCAAAGTTTAAGTGCTAAAGAAGGGATTATTGAAATTAATTTTAATAGTGATAAACTCAATATTATTACATCAGCTGATATAAAATATTCTGATTTAGAAAATGTTTTTTCAGCTATAAATATTGAATTAATTGATCCGAAAAGCCAAGAACAAGTGCTAATAGAGCAAAAAACTAAATTAGCCGTCAATAAATGAAACCTTTATTTATATCATTATTAATAATTGTTTCTCATTCATTGTTTTCAATGGTGGCACCAACTGCATGGAACTTAGGCGATGGTGATTGGACTATATGTACAGGAGATTTATTTGATACAGGAGGGGCTGGTGCAGATTACGGTAGCAATGAAAGCATTACAGAAACTTACTGTTCAGATGCTGGAGATTGTATTTCAATAACTTTTAATTCTTTTTCAACAGAATCGTGTTGTGATCATTTGAATATTTATGATGGACCAAATACTGGTTCTCCATTAATAGGAACTTATGATGGAACGGCTCTACCAAATGGTGGAACAATAGGATCTTCTACAGGCTGTTTAACTTTTGAATGGGTATCAGATGGCTCTGTAGTTAATCCTGGTTGGGATGCAACTATTTCTTGTGCAGCATGCCCAACCTGTATAGATGGTATTCAAAATGGAAGTGAAACAGGCGTAGATTGTGGTGGTAGTATGTGCGTACCTTGTCCTTGTGAAAATCAAACAATAGCGGCCCTTCCTTTTTCTCAAGCTGGAATGACAACTTGTGGTTTTGGTGACAATTATAGTTCTTCTGATGCCTGTGGAAGCAGTTATATGAATGGAGATGATTTTGTTTTTAAATACACTTCGCCAGGAAATGAATGTTTAACTATTGTACTAAGCAATACTGATGCAACTGCGGATGTCGGTGTATTTCTGATTGATAATTGTCCAGATTCGCCAGGAGCTAATTGTCTCGGATCCGCAACAGTTGCTAATGGGCCACCAACCTTAGGAGCAACCATTACAACTGCAGGGACATACTTTATAATCGTTTCCACATGGCCAAGCCCACAATGTACTGCCTTTGATATTGATATTACTTCTACAGCCACACCTACAGGAACAACTTGTGGTAATCCAACAATAATTCCAGGAATGCCTTATGTACAAACTGGTTTAACAACGAGTTGTATGGGAGATGATTACAGTTCTGCAGATGCTTGTGGAAGTAGTTATATGAATGGTGATGATTATGTTTTTGAATATGCTTCCGCTGGTAATGAATGTTTAACTATTGCGTTAAGTAATACAGATCCGACTGCGGATGTTGGTGTGTTTCTAATCGATAATTGTCCTGATGCAGTTGGAGCAAACTGTATAGGATCTGCTACGCAATTTAATGGAGCACCTTTGTTAAGTGCAACCATAACTAACCCAGGCACCTATTACATTGTTGTTTCTACGAGTCCATCACCACAATCTACACCTTTTGATATTAATATTACCTCTGTAGCAACACCTACAGGAACAACTTGTGGTAATCCGACAATAATCCCAGGAATGCCTTATGCACAAGCTGGTTTAACAACAAGCTGTATGGGAGATGATTATTCATCAGTTGATGCATGTGGAAGCAGTTATATGAATGGTGATGATTATGTTTTTGAATATACGGCAACAGGAGCAGAATGTTTAAATATATCAATTACCAATACTGGAGCAACTGCAGATGTTGGAGTGTTTTTATTAGATGGGTGCCCAGATGCAGGAGGGACATCGTGCCTAGGTTCTTCAACACAATCTAATGGAGGACCAACTTTAGGTGCAACTGTTCCTGGAGCAGGAATTTATTACATTGTGGTATCAACGTCCCCTTCTCCACAATTTACTAATTTTGATATTAATATTATCAGTACACCAGCAGGAAACCCTGGTACCGATTGTGCAAATCCTTTTGTATTAGGAGCTTTACCTTTTAGTCAAGTTGGCATGACAACAGCTTGTTTTGGAGATGATTATAGTTCTGCAGATGCTTGTGGAAGTAGTTATATGAACGGTGATGATTTTATTTTTGAATATACCCCCCTTGTTAATGAAACGGTAGACATAACTTTAACCAATACAAGCTCTACTGGAATATTTATTTTTGATGGATGTCCAAGTGCGGCACCAACAAACTGTGTAGCTAGTGCTACAGGAACAGATCCAACATTATCGTGTATATCCCTAACAGGGGGAACAATTTATTATTTTATGGTCTCAACATGGCCATCTCCACAGTCTACAATCTTTGATATTACTATAGCTAAAGGATTAACACCCCCTTCTTGTGGATTAAATTATGCTATTTCAACCATAGGACATAATCCTGTTAATTACAACACAGGAACTTCAATAACTTTTACAGATGATAGGTTTGCAGATGCAAATTCACCTATTGGATTTCCTTTTTGTTTTGATGGAGTGCCATATACAGAAGCGTTAATATCATCTAATGGATATATTGTTTTTCCTGGATGTTTAACTAATATTCCAGGGGGATCAGCAACACCAGGAGGAACTTCTCCATGGGATATTGATGCTGCAGTCCCTAATACTACTGATGCTCCAACAAATGCTATTATGTTAACTTGGCATGACATTAACCCTGGAGTCGGGGGAGACATTAGATATCAAACTATTGGGACGACCCCAAATCAAATATTTATTGTAAAATTTGATAATATTCCTATGTTTGATTCTGGTTGTGATGCAAATGCATCATTAAATTTCAGTGCACAATTATTTTTATATGAAACGACTAATGTAATAGAATTTCATATCGACAACAAAGAGGTCTGTCCTGTATGGCCTACAGATGTCCCAGAAACAGCAATTATGGGCTTGCATAATTTTGATGGCAGCATTGCTGTTGTTCCAGGTGGATATAACTACCCCACTTCATGGACAGCTTCAGATGAGGCTTGGCGTTTTACTCCGAGTTGTGGAGCTTGTGTTGTTTTGCCAATAGAACTCATCAGTTTTAATGGTGAAAATAAAGGAGCTTATAATTTATTAAGCTGGCAAACAGCAACTGAAATAAATAATAATTTCTTTACCATTGAAAAAAGTAACAATGCTAAAGATTGGGAAATTGCTGCTAACATAGATGGAGCAGGAAATTCTAACACTTTATTAAACTATGGGTGGACTGACAATACTCCTTATACTGAAATTACTTACTACCGTTTAAAACAAACTGATTTTGATGGGGGATTTGAGTACTCTTCTGTAATTGCTATTAATTCTAAATCACATGAAGTATTCGAAATATCCGAGCTGTTTCCAAACCCAGCAAAAGATTTTTTCAATTTCACTTACAAAGGAAATGAAGGTAAAGAATTATTAATTGAGATATACAACCATATTGGTTTACTAGTGAAAAAGCAAGAAATAAGTGACTTGCAAAACAATTCTCAACAAACTATAAAAACTGAAGGATTATCTGAAGGAATTTACTTTGTAAAGTTTTTACAAGAAGGGAACCAGAAAACAAGTAAACTAATAATAAACCCCTAGGAACGATAATTTGATAAATAAGTTCCCTCTATTTTTTCATACCGAAACTTAATAAAAATAAAAAATGGAACTAATAATTAATAAAATCTACAATTCAATCTTTTTTAGGGATTCAAGACTTTCTCTTAAAGACAAAATAATAGCAATAGTTCTTGGTCTCGGCCCTTTTTTTATTGCTCTATTTTATTTATCAAGCAGGTATTTCTTTTAGGTTTTAAGTATCAGTACTTACTCGATTGTTAAATGAGAATACAGTTTCGATTATCTTTCTACTAAAAACCAGGAGTTTAATAAATTCTCTTTATTGTACTGCATTGTTTGTTTGGTTTCCCAATTAATAACTTTAGCTCCAGAAGCAAGTACAATTGCTTGCCCAGCTGCAGTATCCCATTCCAT
>JAJCYN010000342.1 GCA_029262915.1 Flavobacteriales bacterium | reverse complement strand
GAAGAACGAAATACGAATTAAGAAAAGCAGAAGAAAGGGCACATATCTTAGAAGGATTAATTATTGCTTCTGACAATATTGACGAAGTTATTAAATTAATTAGAGCTTCAAAAAGCCCAGACGAAGCAAGAGAGAAATTAATAGAACGTTTTAAATTAAGTGACATTCAATCTCGAGCTATTGTTGAAATGCGTTTAAGGCAATTGACAGGTTTAGAGCAAGACAAATTAAGGGCTGAGTTTGAGCAGTTAATGAAAACGATAGAAGATTTGAAAGATATTTTAGCCAATGAGCCTCGAAGAATGCAAATTATTAAAGATGAATTGATTGAAGTAAGAGATAAATATGGTGATGAAAGAAGAAGTGTAATAGAATATGCTGGAGGAGACTTTAGTATAGAAGTTATGATTCCGGATGAAACAGTTGTGGTAACAATATCCCATTTGGGGTATATGAAACGTACTTCATTGTCGGAGTACCGATTGCAGAATAGAGGAGGGGTTGGTTCTAAAGGAACTGCAACAAGAGATGAAGATTTCTTAGAACAATTATTTGTAGCTACGACACACAATTATTTACTAGTATTTACAGAAAAAGGTAAATGTTTCTGGATGAGAGTATTTGAAATACCTGAAGGAACAAAACAAGCCAAAGGAAGAGCAATTCAAAATTTAATTAACATTGAACCAGATGATAAGGTATTAGCTTATATCAATGTTAAAGATATTAAGGATGAGTCATATTTAAAACGACCAGCAACACAAGAAGATATTGACAATGGTTTTGCTGAAGGATTAGATGAATTGGTAGATCAGTATTACATTATAATGTGTACAAAAAAGGGTACCGTTAAGAAAACGGCATTAGCAGCTTACTCAAGACCTAGAGTAAACGGGATTAATGCCATTACAATTAAAGAAGGAGATGAATTGTTAGAGGCTAAATTAACAACCGGTTCTGATGAAATATTAATGGCACTTAAATCTGGTAAAGCAATTCGTTTTAACGAAAAGAAAACTAGGCCAATGGGTAGAAATGCTTCTGGTGTTAGAGGGATTAGATTAGCTGATGATAAAGATGCTGTAATAGGAATGATTACCATTCCTGATACTGATGATGCTAATGTATTAGTTGTTTCTGAGAATGGTTACGGAAAACGTTCTGATATCGAAGATTACCGTGTAACAAACAGAGGTGGTAAAGGTGTTAAAACATTAAACATAACAGAAAAAACAGGACAGTTAATTGCCATTAAGAATGTAACTGACAATGATGATTTGATGATTATTAATAAATCTGGAATTATTATTCGTTTGGCAGTTGAAGATTTAAGAGTAATGGGACGAGCAACACAAGGTGTTCGTTTAATTAACTTAAAAGGAGATGATCAAATTGCAGCCGTTGCTAAAGTGGAAAGAACCGAAGAAGAGGAAGATGCGGTAGTTTTAGATGAGGATGGTAACCCGATAGTTAATGAAGTTACTGAAACTGGAGATACAGAAGAAATAGAACCAACTGAAGAAAGTGATTCTTCAAATGAAGATGAAACTACCGATAATGGCAAGGATGTTGATAACAACAACGAAGATTAGTAATTTTATCACTTTAAAATAAAAAAGAATGAAAAAATATATTTTAATATTAGCTGCTGTTGTTACTACATCGGTAGTTTATTCACAAAAAAATAAAGTTGTTAGTGCTTATAATTACAATAAAGCATTTTCTAGATCGGGTAAATGTAAAGAATTGGCGAGTGGTGTTGAGGCTATCAACTCAGCGATAGAACATGATCAAACCAAATCTTGGGCAAAAACTTGGTATTATAGAGGTAATCTTTACTATAACATAATAGCCAGTAAAGATGCAGTGTGTAAAGCGATTGATGCGGATGCGTTAGAAAAGTGTACAGACTCTTATCTAAAAGCATTAGTATTAAATTTTGAAGATCCAGAATTAAAAAAATTGGATTTACAAAAAGAAGATGGATCTGATATGATGAAATTCTTTACAGCTTTACAAAGTAAACCAAAAGTAGATGATGAAATGTACACCGCTGATATAATGGGAAGAAAATTTCCTGGTTTAGCAGGAGAGTATGCTAATGATGGTATAGGAAAGTTTGGAAAGAAAGATTATAAAGGGGCTCAAGAAAGTTTTGGTAAATCGATGCTTTTAAGTCAGATGGGTGGAAAAATGGATACAATGGTGATGTATAACACTGCTTTAGCATCTGAATATGGTGAAGATTTTGAAGCTGCGAAACAATTGTATGATGCATTGATTATGATGAAATACAATATTGATGGTGCAGGACCAGATTTATACAGATCAATGTCGAGAATCTATAAAAATGAAGGAAACAAAGAAAAAGCTGCAGAATATATTACTAAAGGTAGAAAAGCTTATCCAGATAATAATAATCTGATTGTTGAAGAACTAGAAGGTTTTTTACAGTCTGGCAAACACGAAGAAGCCTTAACTAATTTAAATACAGCGATCACTAATGATCCTAGTAATGCAGTCTTATATTTTGCTAGAGGAACGGTTTATGAAAACTTAAAAGAAGAAGAGAAAGCAATTACAGATTATAAAAAAGCTTTAGAGGTAAAACCAGATTATTATGATGCAGCATTTAACTTAGGTGCTTTCTACTTTAATTCTGGTGCAGATAGAATTAATGAATCCAATAAACTGTCATTAAGTGAAACAAAAAAATATGATGCGTTAAAGGCTGCAGCAAAAAAAGATTTTGAAAGTGCTGTTCCTTTTGTAGAAATTGCTCATAAAACTAAGCCTGGAGATGCAGGTGCAGGAAATATGTTAATTAAACTTTATACACATACTGGAGAGTATGATAAGGCGAAAGAAATAAGAGCTAAATTTGAATAAACTGTAGAAATAGGGGAGTTCAATTCGAACTCCCTTTTTTGTTTAGATGACCTGTTATTTCTTCCTTATTAACATTTCTCTCTCATCCCTAGTGTCAATATCAAAAGCAACTTTCTCTTTATATTTAATTTTATGTTTGATTTCATCAATTATATATTTATAGCTAGCTTCTTTAAATTTAATAGACGCTTCATGCCCAATTGCTCTAATTTGCATTCTTTTATCCTGGATCTCTCTTAGACTTGTAATTATAACAAAAATTGATTTCGTATTTTTTGTTTTGGTAAAAACTTCTTGAAAACTAGTGTTTATTATGGATTTATATTCATCCAAAGTATTAACTACTTTTTGAGATTCTGTAAACATACAATTTACAAATTCAATTTCATTTACTCCGTATTTGTGAAATAAAGCAATATATCTCGGGTCTAAAATATGAAGCTTTATGCGAACATTTTTTGGTCTTCTTAAGCTTTTCTCTTCTTCCCCTATGTAAAGAGTTGATATAAAAGTGAAATACTCTAAAGTAGTCAATAGCTTGTATTCTGTTAAATTATTATCTTTTAAATCGGGTATGTATAATAAAGTTCTATTTGGTGTAAACGCTTTTATACTGTCAAATATATTATGTAGTATATCATTAGTGTCTTTTTTAAGTTTTCTTATAGGAATTTCATCGTTACCTTGTCTAACCCCAACTTGAAACTCATTAAAAACTAAAAGTTTTTGGTTTGATAGATTTTTAATTATAGTTCCTTTCAATAGATCATTAGCATATTTTCGATAAAGAATATTGTTTTTTGATAAATACTGTTTTAAAAGATCATTCCTGATTTTAACATTTTTTTTATTGGTTATGCTTAATGCATTTGATAAGATACATTCATTACATTCTAGTGCTTTTCCAAGTCTGCTATAAAATTCAAAAGCCTCATTATATGTTTTGAATTTTTGTTCACCTTGCCAATAGAATTTAGCTTTAATATATTTTGCTTCTTCCTGAGTAATAGGAAGTAATCCAAAGTCTAGTTTTTCAAAAATGCCTCTTTTTACCTTTCTTTTTCTTCTTACACCATTAACTCTTAGGGTGTCATAGTATCTATTAGTAATGAAATTTTCATTCCAAAGATCATTATCAACATAACTCAATCTTCTTATTGATTCCATTAAGTAATATACATAAATTGAATTATCAGGATCCATTAAATGGAATTTAAAAGCGAGTTCTAAACAGTCATAATATTTTATTTCCTCAAGTAAAAACCTTAAGGACTCCTCCCTAGCAGTTGTCTTATAGTTATTGAATTGTTTTTCACTAACAAGAAATATTTTGGTGTCAATTCGTTTATTCTTCTTATAAAAACGTTTAAACATATCCAATCTTTGATCTGATAATGGATGGGCTTCACCTTTAAGTTTCCAATAATCTTCAAGTCGACTAACGTACCTTTTTTCCTCGTTCTCAATCATTTTTAAACTTTTTAATACTCCCAACAGAGAATAATTGGAATTTCCTATCCAAACCATAGATAGTGAATCTGCTTCTAGTTCGTGTTTAACGGAAAACCGATTGCTTTTCCCATCATTACCGAAAAGTCCATTATTAAAGTTCCCTAACTTATATTGAATATAAGATTCTAAAGAATGTTTTTTATAATAATGTGCTAACTCATGAGCTAAAACAGCAGCTAAAGTAGATTCGTCATTACACCTACTAATCAGACCAATGTGAATAAAAAATTGTCCAGAGGGAGTCATGAATGCATTTAAGCTACCATTCTTATATAAATAAGCATGTATTGTAGTATCTTCTTTCAATTCTACAGGCATTATTTTATAAAGAATTTGATTAACATAATTTTCTAATAAATTCCAATCATCATATACGTATCCATTAGTTAGAAGATTAGAAATATTATAGGCCATTTCATCTGCAAAATGGAATGTCATTTTTTCGTATTTACCTTTTTTAGAATAACTAGGTATCCCTGAGTAAATATGATCTCTTAAAACTGGTATTTCAATTTTTAATCTTTCAGTTAAAGTATCACTATGTAATTTTTTGTATCCAATTTCGTCTTGAGCCAAGCAAAATAGTGGAAAAAAAATAAGGGTAAATAATAGGTTCTTCATTTTGATACTTTTTTATTAACCAACTAATATATGAATTAATTAAATGCTAGAAAATATAAACATACAATAC
>JAJCYN010000341.1 GCA_029262915.1 Flavobacteriales bacterium | reverse complement strand
CCAGTATTATGGTATGCTGCTTCAAATACATGGAGTGTAATTAGTGAAGAAATACCCAAAAGTGAAGGACAAATTACCATGGAATATTATGATAATATAAAAAAAGGGGATGATTATTTAAGGAAAGGATATCTCGACTATGCAATGGAGATGTATTACCGTGCCGATGGATTAAAACCTAATACCTATGTAATTGATTATCGATTCGCTTTAGCATATACTTATTCATGTTTTCATAAGAATAATGATTGTGGGCAGGCCAATTGGATACTAATGGAATTATATAATAATGATAAAAATGATTCATTAGTTTATAGTTTAAATGAGAGTTTAGTTAAAGGATTTAAATACAATAACCAAGGAGACTCAGTTATAAGCTACGATAAAAACAATAGTAATAGAATGCTTGAGTACTACTTTGGACGGCCAAGAAGAGATACGCTTAAGAGCTTTTATAAATGAAAGACAACCAACTGGATCGGACTAATTGGATGCAGGTTGTTCTTATAGAACTCATTTTTTATGTAATAATTTCTTTTTGGGATTATCAGCTTTAGTATATTTTATAGGTCTACCATTCTCTATTCCTTCTAAAAAATTGTCATTTATTCTTAGCAGACTATTAATTAATCTATCTCCAGTACTCTTCTTTCTTTTAATGAAAGATACCTTTTTCACTCCTTCCGTAAAATTTATAACATCAAATTCATGTTTATTTCCAGTCCAATATTCATTTTTATTTTTTATTTGAAAAACTTCCGTACCGGGATTTCCTTTGTCGCCTATATAAGTGTTTGTCCAATAGCCTTGAAATAGATCTTCAGGAGTTGAAAATTCCAATTCATTTTTTTCTCCTTGCATTGTAGTAGCAATTTCTTTTTTTAGACTTTCAATCTCTTCATCTTTTCTCTCAAATTCCTTTTCATTTAATTCTTTTTTGGAGATAAAATCTTGAATTTCTTTCTTCAAATTCACATTCTCAATATTAAATTGTTCATTTTCAAGACTCATATTTTCATATTTATCTTTATTATTCGAAATAACTGTATTAAGTGAATTAATTTCTTTTTCTAATTCAGCTTTAGAGGTTGTAAGACCATTGTTGATTGTTTTGTATGAGTCTATCTCTGCAATTTTATCAGTTAACATTCGATTAACTTGCATTTCTTTTTCATTTATTTTTTTCCAAACTTCAGCAGTTTGTTCTTCATCAAGTAAATCGAGCTTTTGAATTTTATCTCTTCGGTAATTAGAAAATTTGTACTTCATTCTAAGAAATAGAGAGGTTAAAATGTTTCCAATAATAAATGCAGATGAAGCAGTAAGCAGAGGCCACAATAAATTATCAAACCAATCGGCATATTCTTTCGCTAATTCAATCCGCTTAACAAAATCTTGATTGCCTTTTCCGAATATTGTAAATAATAATTGCCAATTCCACCCCATCCAAGCTATAACAAAGGTGCCGTAAAAAGGGCTTTTACTTCTGTTATATAAAGTAGCTTTTAATGAATCGCTTATTTCATCCCAACTCATAATTTAAATGTTTCTTCTATATTACCCACCCACTTCAAAGCGCACATCAGTAATTTGCAATAAAATTACCTTTTATATTAAAAGAAATTGGGTTTTTTATTTTAAAACTTTTCAACAAAATTGTTGATTATGAGTGGTTTATCCGTTTTTTAACGGATATAAAAAACCTCAAACAATGCATCTGTCATACCGAGTAAAGCCGAGGTATCTTTTTAGTTTTTAGCACAGGTGTCAAATGATTCCTCTGTTTCGCTATCGCTCCAATCGGAATGACATCATTAACTTAAAAGATTCATCACTTCATTTTATAAATTCTTCGTCTATGGTTCGACTGGCTCACCATGACAAAGTATTACAAAATTTTGTTCAGAATGACATATGAGTAACAACATCACTAATTGCCTGCCGAGGCTCTCGGCTATAAATTCAGTTGAACGCCAACACTTATACTATGGTTAACTACTAAATTACTGGCTGTTTTATATTGGTATTGTATTCTAACATTATCTATTCTTAAACCCACCCGTACAAAAGGGCTGTTTTCGGTAAAATCGAAAGTAGAAGCCAAGTATTCGTAACCAACACCCAAGTTTAAACCGATACCACTTTTTTGCTCCGTACTTGCCTCATTTAAAAAATTTACATTAATCGATGCGGGGAATCGAGCTAAGAGCCAAGTGAAAATAGCGAGGTGAGGGTGGATATTCCCAGAAAAGTTAATCACATCATTTTTAGGCATAAAAAGGTACTTGTACTCAAAATAAATGGTGGGTAAAACAGGTAAGGAAATGTCGTTGTCTATACTAACTAAGCTGTTAGAAAAACCAGAGTAAAATACATTATGAAAATTTAATTCATCCTTTTTAATGTCATCATCATCATAATAGAAAGTATTCCCACCTGCTTTTTCTGTGTACTGAGCATTAATGCTGCCAGTACAAAACGCCAGGAGTACTACGATTAAAAAGGAATTATTACTTAAGTACCCCATTTTTATAACTTTCCTGAGTTACTACTTTACCGTTGGTATCGTACAAAGTCCATTTTCCATTTTTAAGCCCTCTTGCAGCGTATTTTTCTGCATATTGTCCAGTTATTTTAAGCTTTCCGGTATCATACCATTCTTTAAATTTCCCAACAATTACACTAGTGTCATAAAAGCCTTCGAATTTCATGGTGCCATTTTCAAAATAATCTTGCCACAAACCATGTCTTTCGTTATCTTCATAACCACCGGAGTATTTTACATTGCCATTGGCATACCACTCCTTCCATCTTCCTGTCTTTTTTAATTTATTTCCTAATCGATAAGTCCCTTCACTATGTTTTTTTCCATTTTCAAAGTACTCAGTGTGCAAACCTTGCATTACCTGATGGTCGTAATTTGCTTTAGATTTTAGTTTGCCATTTGCAAAATACTCTTTCCATTCCTTATCCTTTAATCCTTTAAAATGAACTCCAGCAGATTTTACACTTCCGTTGGCATAATAATCTTTGTATTTTCCTGAGAATCGGTTTTTGTTGTACATGGCCTCAATCTTTTTTCCTCCATTGTCATAATGCTCAGTCCATAGACCTACCATTTTATCATTGTTGTAAATTCCGCTTCTCATTTCTTGCCCATTTTCATACCATTCCGTCCATTTTCCTTCTTTTTTACCTTTTTTAAGGTTACGGGTTTCTGTCATATAATTGGCTTCAATCTTTTTGTTTCCATTGTTATGAAACTCAAGGTACTTACCTGTTTTAACTCCAAATTTATAGTTAACCTCCGCTTTTAAACTTTTATCTTCATAAAATTCATTCCATTGCCCCTGTTTTTTTGCATTTAAATATTTACCAGTTTCCATTATTGCTCCATTCGGATGGTAGGAAGTCCATTTTCCATCTATTCTTTTATCGCTCTTATAGTTCTCTCTAAATTTAAGTTGACCATTATCGTAAAGTTCCTCCCACTGAGCAGATTTTTCCCCTCTAACATAAGCCCCTTTTGCTCTAATTTTTCCGTTCTCATGAAATTCTTCATATAGTCCATTATTTTCTTTATTGGCAACAAATCGCTTTATCATAAACTGTCCGTTCTCGTACCACTCATGAACGGCTCCTGTGAGTATGCCATTTTGGTAATCTCCCTCTCTTTTTTTTGATCCGGACTCATACCATTCTAACCATTTTCCTTGTTTAGTCGAGACTTGTTCCGTACCAAAACCCATTGATGATCCACTGCCTTTGGTTTTTATCACATAAAAATATTCATACTGTTTTTGCCCAT
>JAJCYN010000340.1 GCA_029262915.1 Flavobacteriales bacterium | reverse complement strand
CGATATCGTAGCTGAAAAAGTTCTGAATATGGATAGTATAGAGTTCATATTCTATGGCCTCCAAATTTTGTGCTCCGCCAGAGAAGGCATCTTCTACAAAACTTTTAATGGCCGTTAACATACCCGAGACCATATCTTTGTCTAAGGTTTCAGTTTTACTCAAATTTCCGAGTAAAATTCCAGACCCTTTTTGAATGACGAAAATTTCGTTCATTACTGGTGGATCGCTCTCGATAAGTAATAAATCACTCTCCTTAATACCCGTAAATTTTGATTTAATCTTGCGGGTAATGCTAGCGACCGAAAAGGTGTTGCTTACTTTTTTATTAATGGTCTCTGAGAGTTTTTTGATTTCATTCTGAACGTAGCGTTTGATCATTTTGCCCATAATTGGGTACAATGCTTCCACCACTTCATCCTTGCTGTTTGCTATTTGATCCTTGAGCGTTTTTGTGATGGTAGGGCCTAAAGTAGAAGGGATTTCTGAGATAAATTTATCCAGCTTCACCTGAATAATAGGATCCACTTTTTCTGAAAGCTTTGCCTGTTGTTCGATGGTTTCGGTGATGACCTCAAGACGTTGATTTACAGCACTTGCAACTTCCCTGTCGTCAACCAACAAGATATCACGAAGCAACTGTAATTTGTCCTCTTCCACATTTGCCATAACCAAAAAGTTGCCTTAAGAACTTATTTTCTCTCCTAAATTCTTAAGAAGTTTTCCCAATTCTTTTCGACTTACCTTTTCTTCAGCAAGGGCTTCAGTTTTGGCTTGTAGACTATCTTCTAAATCGGTAATTCGGATACTCACATCGGTGCTAAGAGAGTCGATGGATTGCATCAGTTCGTTGCGAACTTCATCGATATAATTTTGGAGTAATTCCTTTTTCGACTTAATTTCTTTTCGAATTGTATCGAACTCGCTATCGTATTGTTCAATATTTTCTCCAAAAATGAGATTTTTTATAGCCTCAATCTTAGAAGTTGAATCGGTTGGAGGAGTAGGTGGGGTTGGAGTAGTCTTTTTCTTTGCCATTTACCAAGGTTTGTCATTATTCTTCTAAAATAAGAAAAAAAGCTTAATCACAAGACAAAGAAGGGCCGATTATGCGTTTTGCATGAAGGCTTCGGCTTTTTCGACCATATTTTTACTTCCGCAGAAAAAAGGAACTCTTTGGTGCAATTCAGTGGGTTGAATATCCATAATTCGCTTCACACCGTTGCTTGCTTTGGCACCAGCTTGCTCTGCTATGAAAGCCATTGGATTGCACTCATATAACAGACGGAGTTTTCCTTCAGGATCTTTTGCGGTGTTAGGATAGATGTAAATTCCGCCCTTAATCATGTTCCGGTGAAAATCACTCACAAGGGACCCAATGTAGCGAGAAGTATAGGGTCTATCGCCTTCTTCTTGTTGACAATATTTGATGTAATCCTTCACACCTTGAGGGAAATGCACATAATTCCCTTCGTTAACGGAGTAAATTTGGCCCGTGTCTGGAAATATCATATTGGGATGCGAAAGGTAATAGGTTCCAATAGCAGGGTTGAGCGTGAAGCCATTAACACCATGACCTGTGGTGTACACGATCATGGTAGAAGTTCCGTAAATAATATAACCCGCTGCGACCTGTTTGTTTCCAGGTTGAAGAAAATCTTCTATAGTTACAGGCGTACCTTCGGGAGTCACTCTTCTATATACTGAAAAGATGGTTCCAACAGAGACATTCACATCAATATTGGAGGAGCCGTCCAAGGGATCGATAAGCACAACATATTTGTTGTCATTCTTCCCATTACGACCTTCAATTACAATAAAATCGTCCTCTTCTTCACTGGCAATTCCACAAACAATTTCCCTATTTATGAGTGTATTTATAAATACTTCATTAGCATAAACATCTAATTTTTGTTGGTCTTCACCTTGAATATTAGCTCCACCAGCATTGCCCAAAATATCAACAAGACCAGCTTTATTTACCTCGTGATTAACGATTTTTCCTGCTAATCTAATTGAGTTGATGAGTCTAGAAAGTTCTCCAGAAGAGTATTTAAATTCACTTTGTTTATTGATAATAAACTCGCCAAGTGTTTTATTATGATGTGTCATTACTGTAGGGTATCAATAATTTAGTGCAAATATCGTTAAATTTTAAAGAAATTGAACCGATATTTGTGAATTCAAAGTAAAAACTATGAAAATTCTAGTAAGAAAAAGTAAACCAGAGGATATGCCTTCCGTTTTAGAGTTAATTAAGGAATTAGCAGTTTTTGAAAAAGCACCAGATGCTGTTGAAGTAACAGTAGCTATTTTAATTGAAGAAGGTTTTGGTGAGACTCCCTTATTTACTTGTTTTGTTGCTGAAGTAGATCAAGAAATTGTTGGAATGGCACTCATCTATTACCGTTTTTCTACTTGGAAAGGGCGCAGTATACATCTGGAAGACCTTATTGTAAAAGATAAGATGAGAGGAAACGGAATAGGGAAGGAACTTTATACTAAAGTGATGGAGTATGCTTATGAAAAAAAAGTAAAAAGAATTGAATGGGCTGTACTCAATTGGAATGAAGGTGCTATTCGTTTTTATGAAAGAACAGGAGCTGTTATTATGAAAGATTGGTATGTGACTCATATGGAGGAAGCCGGAATTAAAAATTATATTGCAAATTTATAGTTATATTAAAGGGATAAAATTTATTTAGTTCAAGACGGAAAAATAAATATGAAGGTATTTAAATTTGGTGGGGCTTCTGTAAAAGATGCAACGGGAGTTAAAAATTTATTTTCTGTTTTAAAGGAAACAGAAGAAACCCATTTAGTGGTTATTGTATCGGCTATGGGTAAAACAACCAATGCACTAGAACAGGTTGTATCTAATTATATTGCCAATTCTAATGAATTAAAAGCTTCCGTTTCTTTGGTGTATGATTATCATCACAAAATTATTTCAGAATTATTTAAAAACACTTCGCATCCCATTTTCAAAAAAGTTTCAGCTATTTTTAAGGAACTTCAGTTGTTCTTGGATAATAACAGATCTACAGATTATGCCTTTGTTTATGATCAGGCAGTTAGTTTTGGGGAGCTTATTTCCACTACCATAATTTCAGAATATCTTTCAGAAGAAGGTGTTAAGAATACCTTTCTTGATGTTAGAAAATGTATTAAAACAAATACTAATTATAGAGATGCTCTTGTTGATTGGAAGGCCACACAAAAAAACATTTTAAAGACAGTTAATCCAAAGGAGCTTACCATTACTCAGGGTTTTATTTCGTCTGAAAGCACCCATAATTTTACAACTACATTGGGTCGAGAAGGAAGTGATTATACCGCTGCTATTTTTGCTTACTGTTTAAATGCCAATAGTGTTACTATATGGAAAGATGTACCAGGAGTCCTAAATGCAGATCCTAGGCATTTTGAAAAAACAAAACTATTACACCGCATATCATATCGAGAAGCCATTGAATTAGCTTTTTACGGAGCTTCAGTTATTCATCCAAAGACATTGCAGCC
>JAJCYN010000339.1 GCA_029262915.1 Flavobacteriales bacterium | reverse complement strand
ACAAAGATAAAACAGTATTTCACGAAAAAGATGAACGTTTTGATATTGACGTTTATAAAAGCAAATCAAAAAAATATGTCATCATCCATTCAGAGAATCGGAATTCTACAGAACATTTAATACTTGATGCTAATAACCCTTTTAGTGAGTATAAAGTTTTTCAAAAGAGAAAAGAAGGATTAAAATATGCAATAAAACATTTTGAGGGTAAATTTTATGTGTTAACTAATTATAAAGCGAGTAATTTTAGATTAATGGAAACCTTTGAGAATAAGACTGAATTGGACAATTGGAGAGAAGTAATGGCTTATAAAACAGATGAAAGTATTTTGGATGTTGAGGTCTTTAAAGATTATATAGCTGTAATAGGGGAGAAAGAAGGACTTACTCGAATCAATATACTTGATTTGAAAAACTCAACAAGTCATTATCTAAAATTTGAAGAAGAAGTTTACTATGCATGGATTGACATGTTAAAAGGGCGTTTTTCAAAACATTTTAATTTTGAAAGTGAATGGTTACGAGTGGAATACTCTTCGCTCACTGCACCAAGTTCCATTTATGAATATAACATGCGTACCAGGGAGAAGAGAATTCTTAAAAAAACAGAAGTAGAAAACTTTGCTTCATCTTCTTATGAATCTAAAAGACTCTACGCCATTACTAAAGACAACAAAAAAGTTCCTCTTTCACTGGTTTATAAAAAAGGGTTAAAGTTGAATGGAAAAAACCCGTTACTTCTTATTGGCTATGGAGCATATGGTGGTGGAGAATACCTCGGTTTTTACCGTAATGAGATAAGTTTATTGGATAGAGGATTTGTTTTTGCTATTGCCCATGTGAGGGGAGGAGGAGAAATGGGAAGTGAATGGTATGAGGATGGAAAATTACTGAATAAGGAAAATACTTTTACCGATTTTATAGCTTGTGCTGAACATTTGATTAAGGAAGGTTATACTGAGCCTAAAAAATTATTTGCACAAGGGGGCAGTATGGGGGGACTTCTAATGGGTGCTATTGTCAATATGCGACCAGACCTTTTTAAAGGAATTATTGCGAATGTTCCAGTTGTTGATGTGGTAACAAATATGTTTAAAGATGAATCAGAGTTTGATGAATTGGGAAATCCAAACCAACAGAGATATTATGACTACATGCTTTCGTATTCTCCTTACGACAATGTAGATGCTAAAAATTATCCTACAATGCTTGTTACAACAGGAATGTATGATAATTATTGGGAAGCAGCTAAGTGGGTTGCAAAGCTCAAAGAACTAAAAACTAATAGCAACTACATTTTATTATCTATCAATTTGAATGCTGGTCATTATGGTTCTTCTGGGCGTTTTGAAGCATTAAAAGGAACTGCCTTGGAATATGCTTTTTTACTTCAAATGTTAGGAATAAGGGAATAATAATCTGCTTTATGACTGTATTTAGCACATCCAATTAAAGTAATCATAACAATCAATATGACAACTAACTTCTTCACTCTTCTAAATTAGTCATTAATCTGAACTTTTAATATTTTGACTACTTTTAAAGGATGAGACTTCTATTCTTAATATTAGCAAGACTTTCAATATTATCATTATTCCCTTGCTTTGTTCTTGCTCAGACTTCTTCTGATAACATGAATACAAATACGATTGAGGCAATTATTCTTGATAAAGAATCATTAGAGCCAATTGCATATGCTACTGTTTTCAATATAAATACAAAAGCTGGTACAGTTAGCAATATAAAAGGATTTTTTAGACTAAACCAGTTGTCTTTAAATGATAGCTTGTCAATTTCTTTTATTGGATATTCTGTACTTAAAATAATGGTGGCTGATGTGATAGCTGTAAATAAAATTTATTTAGAACCAAGAACAGAAATGTTAAATGAGTTTGTAGTTACCGCTGATAATTCTCATCTATATAATCTACTCCTAAGGTGCAGGAAATCGGTAACAAATGAGACCAAAACTGCTAAAACTTACTTTGAACTGGAAACTCAAATAGATACCAATCAAGTTGAACTTATAGAATGTTATTACAACGGTAATTATGTTGGCTATGATATTTCTGAATTGAAATTGAAAAATGGTAGAATTTCATTGATAGGGATAGATTCGAAGTATTTTTTATCTACTGAAACTTCTAAAGCATTGAACATGCATAAAGTATTTGAATCAAACGATTACTTCCCTAAAAGCCCATTTGAATTTGGTAAAAAAAAGTTAGAAAAAGCCTATGATTTGAGCCTATCATCAAAGTACAGAGATGAACAGGGAAATACGATTTATGTTTTAAACTTCATACCAAAAAATAACCCTAAAAGTTTTTTCGAGGGAGAGGTCTGGATTGATTCATTAAGTGCTAAAATCCTTAAAATTAATTTTAAAATAATCAACGCTTCGGTTTATCCTTTCTTGTCAATTCGGAATTCAGATAAATTAAAACAAGTGGATATTGAAATGTCAAAATCCTTTAAGGAAATCGATGGTAAAAGTTATGTAAATTCAATAGATTTTAATTACAAATTGAAATACAAAGTTGGTAACGATTCTTTGTATAATGTCTCAACAAATTCAATTCTTTACGCTTATGACTATAAAGATGAATTTGACTTACCTTTTTTTTTATTTTCAGAGGGAAGTTATAGTGATTACAGAAACATTATGGCAGTTCCAAATAATGTTTTTTTCTGGAATAATATGGATGAGTTTAAGTTAAATGATAGGAAAAATAAACATAAATTATTTAAAAAAAAGAGTTTTGATATAACAAATCAATCCACGATTTTAGGAAATATGAAGATAAAACGCGGATTATTTGAACAACCTTATGTGACTTGGAGTAGAGGAAGGATAAGGTTTAGAGAAAATCCTCAAGATAATGCTCAGAACAAATCATTTGAGGATGCAATTCCCTCCACAAGATATAATCTTAATGTTCAATTATATGTAGATGTAAATAAAATTGCTGATTCATTAAACGTTATTACTGAGACCATATTTGACCCTTTTGAAAGTTTTTTCCATTACCCTATGGATAAATTAGGAATGACTTTTATTAATCTTTTTTTCGATTTAATGGAAGTTAAAAGAAGAGAATTTGAGGATGAAATCCATCAAGAGAATATGACCATTGAGTTAATCAAAAGAATTTATACTAAAAAAATGAAAAATATTGAAGAAGTTAGTAGTAATTTTTTCAAAGAAGTAGAGAGAGGAAACAATGAAAAAGCTATGATAAAATGGAATGAATATATTAAGGGAGAATTAAATATTGATAACATTGAAATATTTAGGACATATGAACAATTACGATAGCGGTGACCGAAGAATGTTATATTTCAATTCATATTGGTTTATTAGTAAAATGACGTCCAAAAGTCCACTCCGTTTACAAAACGACTCCACTCCGACAAAAAATTCTTAGAGCCAAAAAAGCTTCGTAAACAATACTAATGATTCAGAAATCTTCGAGAAGGTTAAAGAGTTTTAGGCTGTGGAAGAAAACATAAAGACTGATGGGATACCAGCCTTTATGAATTAACTTTAAAAGTAATTTTATGCGAAAATTACCTATCTGAACTTATATACGTGATTTACGAACAATTAGTTTAATTATAAATAGATGTTAGGCAACTATTCCTTGACTTTACCCGTCTTTTATGAGTAAGGGTTATTTACATAAAACTTACGTTACCTTTTTCTTATAAAATTAAACCTCTAACTTTCTGTTGGAGGTTTTTTTAATGCTATAAACTGTTGGGTTTTGTGGTTATTATAATTCAGAAATCTTTGAGAAGGTGAAGGAGTTTAGGCTGTGGAAGAGGTAGAGAACAATACCCGACTAAATATCCGACCTAATGTAACTCTCCAACCCATAAGACACGCAAGATTTTAAGTCTCTTGATTTAGCTACAATTCAATGCTTTTAATAACATTATTTAACAATTCTCTACATTTTGGAGCAAAACAACGCTTCAAGAGTAAACTACTCACAACCAAAATTCAACGTACAGCTTGTTGGGTTTTCGTCTTTTCTTAAAAATTTAGATTCATTTGAGTATGTCCTTGGTATTTACCTGTTATAGCATTCAAACTGTAGTTATCGACACTCCACCTTGACCTTGGTTGATAGAATGCAATATAAATCGCTTCCTCTTCAAAAAAGAGGGAATAAGAACATCGTTGAAATTTCCCTTTCAATCCATTTTTCTTTGCTATTGTCCAAAGCTTTTCTTTTGACATTATTGTACAAGGAGGAAAATTATATGATTTATCAGGAAGACCACTAATATATTTAATGCTAAAGTCTTCTCTAATAGATATGTATAGGTTAGTTACGAGGTCTTCTCTGAGATGGACAACATAGCTGAAATAATAACTTTCTGTTTTTCGGTCTTGGTGGAAAAAACGGCTATATTGACCACTGAAAAACGGTGCAAACTGACCACCTAAAAACACTGGCGAAGAATTGTAATTATTAGCCATTATTATAGTTCAAATATACTTGATTTATTTAATATTTATTTTTCGTTCTTTTCTA
>JAJCYN010000338.1 GCA_029262915.1 Flavobacteriales bacterium | reverse complement strand
CCGAAGACCGATGGTTATACCATTAAATGAATTTTCTAATCAAATATTGGAAAAATATAAAGAGGAGAAAAAACCATTGCCTGTAATTAGCAATCAAAAAACGAATGCACACTTACATGAAATAGGTAAATTATTGGGATTTAATGAACCTGTGAAGAAAGTAATATATAGAGGAGCAGAAGTCGAAGAAGTCTATATTCCTAAACACGAAATCTTAACAACCCATATTGGAAGAAAAACATTTATCACTACTTCATTAATTTTGGGTATGCAAGAAAGACAAGTTAAAGAGTTCAGCGGACATAAAAATGAAGCTAATTTTAGAAGGTATGTAGCTTTTGCTGATAGCTATAAAAATAAAGTAATGAATAGTGTTTGGAACGAAGAACAAATTACTAAAGTGCAAGAATCATAAAATGAAAAGAATAATTAAAAGGGAAACACCTTTACTCGTAGGAGAAAATCCTAATGATTTTTCTTTCGAAACACATGTATATGATGTTAATGTGATAAACTCTTATCATCGTATTGAAAAAATATTGAAAGACGGAAATAATTTAAAACCCCATTTAACAAAAACGAATAAGAAAAAAGAATATCTCGATAACTTAAAAAAAGGAATAGAGATTTATTGTAGGTTTCGTAATATAAATTTTGACTTTTATTTTAAAAGTAAAATTGGGTTAAGCATTCCATCAGCAGAAGATTATTATCAGTCTGGACTTGCCTTAAGTCTTATTTGTTGTGATTTATTTAGAATACGATCTTTTCTTCAATATCAACAAGAATATTATGATGGAGCTGATAATTTTCTTGATGTAGTAGAATTTTTAGTATGTGATATGATCAAAAACCAAAGCCCTATTAGTGATGAAAATGAGAGGCTAATAGAAATAATGCAATGGGTGGAAGAAGAAAGAGAATATGAACAATTTGATGAAAACAGTTATAATGAACGCGAAATTGATAATGATTATAGAATAGCTTGTAAAGCAACAAAAGGTAAGATTAGAAGCTACTTTTTGAAATTAACCCAGAAGAATGAAGCAGGGCAACAAATAATGAAAGAAGAAGAGATTAAGTATTTACTTTGTGCTAATTTCAAAGGTTTTACTCCTGAAGTTGAAATAAAAAAAATTACTCCCAATCTAAATCAAGCTAACTTACGATATTTCGTATATCAATTTTATTTAAAGTATTCTAAGAACTCACATGAAGCAGAAGTTTACGCTTCTTTTTTAAAAGAAAATTTTACTCAGTTTGAGAATGTAGAAATATCAGGAATTAAAAAAGCATTTTCTCGCTCACCAAAAACGTACCCCGCTTATTTAATGTAAATTACCTTAATTTAAGGTGAAGTTTGAGGCGAATTGTGCGACACACGATTCGCCTTTGCTTATCTTCATTACTTGCACTGTATAATTATTAATCAAAATTTATACAGTATGAAAACAATTGTAATATCTATTGATGAGTTCATCGAAATTTTAGATGACCGTCTTGAAAGCATTCTTTCCAAAATTTCAGAGAAAAAAGAAGGAAAGGAACAAGAACTTTTAACCAGACATGATCTTGCCAGAATGTTTGGAGTAAGTTTAGTAACCATTAATGAATGGTGTAAAAAAGAAATATTAACACCACACAATATGAATAGTCGGGTGTATTTCAAAAAATCAGAAGTAATGGATGCCCTTTCTTCTTCAAAATATGGGGGGAGAAACAAATGAAAACGAATCAACATTTCATTAATGGCCTATCCATATTAGAGACGGTCATTGGTGACTTAACAAGGAGTTTTCGAAAGCTAGAAAGCAGCAAAAACTTTAAGCATAAGCACTACAAATTAGAAAAGAATAAAGAATTAATTAGCAATCTCTATGATGTTTACGATTCATTCTATTTTTTAAAAATGTATTCCTCCTGGATAGAGTTAGAGCAAAAAATGAAACAAATGGAAGATAAAGATGATCAACTCTCAGGGTTTATCATTGTAATTCGCACACGTTTGCAGGGAAATCAACTAGGGTTAATTGATAAATATACAGACTATGAAGACCTCTAACGAAAATGACTTCGATAATGTAAAACCTTTTCCTTTAGAAATATTTCCCGAAGTAGTCCGAAACTATATTAAAGGCTGTACAGAATGTTTAAACTTAGTTCCTGATTTTATGGGTGTCAGTGTATTGTCTGCTGTAGCTTCTATCATAGGAAATAGTTATCAAATAAAGGTAAAAGAAGAATGGCTAGAACGTCCAATCTTATGGATTGCAATAGTTGGTTATTCTGGCGTAAGAAAAACACCTTCTTTAAAAATGATTATTGATCCATTACAAAAGATTGACAAAAGGATGTATCAAAAGTATTGTAAAGAAAAAAATCAATACGATTCAGAAAAAGAGTTAGGCAGTCCCTCAAAACCAATTCCAGAACAGTTAATTGTAGGAGATACTACTATTGAAGCCTTGTTCCCTATTTTAAAAAATAATCCGAATGGAGTACTCTACTACCGAGATGAATTAATCGGTTGGATTAATGATTTAACAAGATATTCAAAAGGAAGTGCTGAACAACATTGGTTAAGTTTATACAGCAATCAATCCATTCGTTTAAATCGGAAAACAACAGAAGATAATTTAAGAATTGACAATCCTTTTGTAAATGTATTAGGAGGAATACAGCCCGATGTGCTATCGAAACTCTTTGAGGACGATAGAGGCATCAATGGATTTACGAGCAGAATTCTTTTTTCTTACCCATCTGACGTTAAAAGAACTATTTCTAATAAAGAGCTTCCCTCCTCTTTAATAGCTGAATATGATAATTTTATCAATCGATTTCTTTACATAGAAAAAAATAAAGAAGAAAATGAATCAATTCACCCAATCATATTGCCGTTTAGTACATCAGCTAAACAGTTATTTCTTGAATGGGATGAAAATTTTATTAATTCGAAGATAAATGATGAAAAACTACCCGAGATTGTTAAAAGTGCTTTATCAAAACTAGAAGCCTTAATGCCAAGATTAGCACTAGTAATTCAATTTATAGATGATATAGGTCTTCAAAAACCAGAACCAACTGAAGTTGGAATTCAAGCAGCTAAAAAAGCAATTATTTTGGTCAATTACTTTTATACAAACTCTTTAAAAGTACAAAGTAAAATTCAAGATAAAGGAAGCAATAAAAAAGGAAAAGAAACACAACTATTAAGAACGTTCTCTTTATCGTTAATTGATGGGAAAACGAAAGAAGAGGCTATTCGACAACTCATAAATGACGGTTATGGAAATAATGAAATTGCACGAGCATTGCAAAAATCGAAAACAACCATTAGCTTTTGGAATAAATAGTTTACTGTATAGTGTACAGTAAAGATTCAACTAACAGACTGACTATTAATGAGGTAATATCTAATGAACTGTACACTAAACACTTTGTTTTATATCTTAATTTGAAATACCATTAAATTAAAACAAATTATTCCAAATTCCATTTACATTAAAGATGAGTTAACATAAGATAAAATCAATCAACTTGCTTTAATTTAGGTTGTTATGAATTATATTGTGGCGTACTTTTGATTAAATCAAATAATTCAATAACAATGGAGCAAAAAGACCCACTAACAGGAGAAGTATTTTACCCTAAAAGAACCAATCAACAATTTGCCTCACGTAAAAATCAAATTCGCTATAACAACCTTAAAGCTTACAAGAAAAGAAAAGCAAAATCGGGGGTTGAACGACTTCTTGACAAAAACAGAACTATTCTTAGTGAAATTCTAGGAAACGAAACAGAAGTTATTAGAAGTAAAGATTTTTTGTTAGGAGCAGGTTTTCACTTTGGTTGTCAAACGCATAGTATTCGTAAAAATAATGAAATATGGAAGTGTGTATATGATTATGCTTTTATAAGCGATGGTAACTCAATTAAAATCACTAAAAATGCTTAAAGGAATTATAGATTGTGATCAACTTGGAATAGTTCCTGACATTCCTGTAGAGTTGAGTCAATTAAAAAACCAAAACAATCACCTAATAAAAGAGAAAAGACAATTAAAGAATCTACTCATTTTCGCAGGAGTTAGTACAGGAATTTTCATAACTATTAAATTGATACATTATGTTAAGAAATCAAGGAAAGAAGAACGAGATTAAAGAAAAATATCAACTATACGATTCAGATGGTTTTTTCAAGAAACCAATTGTAAAAATAGTGATTGGAGCAGGTGTTGTTTTTGGAGCTTTATATGTTTCCAGATATTTTATTAATACTGCTGCAGAAGCGGTAAGAGCTTGTAAGAATTTTAGAGATGCGGTTAAGGAATGAATGATTTTTAATAAATCAATAATGATCTATAAATTTCAAATACCTATATTTGAAATGTGAACGTAAGGCTTACTCAAGAACAAAAGATTAAGATTCTCTACTCGGGGGATATCTATAAGATTATGCAACAAATTCTGTTGCGTGAAAACAAAATTAGAAGAAATCAGGAGCATTTTTGGGTGGTTGGATTAGATACTCATAATAAAATTCTTTTTATTGAATTAATTAGTTTGGGAGCAGTTAACTCTGTTCAGGTAAAACCAAGAGAAATTTTTAGAATGGCTATTTATAAAATGGCTGTTAAAATGGTTTTAGTTCATAATCATCCTAGTGATGAAGTTGATCCTTCAAAAAATGATGAAGATTTAACTGATAAACTCATGAAATCAGGTGATATGCTGGGTGTTGAAGTGATAGAGCATCTTATTATTTCAGAAAAGAAATATTTTAGTTTTGTAGATGAAGGTATCATTGATAAACTGAAAAAAAGTGGTAAATACGAATTAATTGATGCTAAAAAGGATGAATTAAGAAACTGGAAAATTGAGATGGAAAAAGAACGTGCTCTAAAAAGTAACAATATCGAGATTGCCAAGAAACTTAAGGAATTAGGTCATGATAACGAAACCATAAAGAAGGTTACAGGTTTAAAGATGTGGGATATTAAGAAGCTTTGATTTTTATTTATAAATCAAATGTGGGAACCCTTAACTTATTTTAGACATTCATCAAATAATTGTAAATAATTTTGGTCTAACCTATCATTAATTACAGACCCGCTTTTCCTACTCCGCTGAGTTGTGCAATCTATCAAACGATTTGTCCCAAATTTAATTCATTTTCGGGACAAATATTCTACAAGCATTAATACTTTAGTCCCAATTATTTACTATTTTTGGGACAATGTTAGACTTGAATACCATAGAAAAAAAGGTTAATAAGGGAGAAATATTCTTTATCTCAGACTTTGCGGAACTCGAAAACTATGAAGCAGTACGTAAATCTTTGCAACGCCTAACTAAAGACGACAGCATTAAGCGTATTGCAAAAGGAATATACTTTTTACCTAAAAAACATGAGCGATTAGGTATCATCTACCCCCATGCTGAACAAATAGCAAAAGCTATTTCAAAGCGTGATAAAGCAAGAATAATAGCAACTGGTTCAACGGCTCTGAATTTATTGAGCTTATCAACACAAATCCCCCTGAAGGTAGTGTTCTTAACAGATGGCTCAGCGAGAAACATAAAAGTAGGAAACCAGACCATTCAGTTTAAAAAGACGAATCCAAAAAACCTAAGCATTGAACACCGATTGACTAATCTAATTATTCAAGCATTAAAGGCTATTGGAGAAAAAAATGTTCAACAAGAACAGATTGATAAAATACAAATGATAATTGATGAAAGTAATGAGCGAGAGCTCATCTATCAAAATTTAAAAAATGCACCTGTTTGGATACAAAAAACAATATTGACTAAATGAACAATTGGCTAACATTAACAAAAGAAGAACAAGTTGAGTTGTTTATCCAAATTGGTGTAAGAACAAACTTACCACCACAAGCTGTTGAAAAAGATGCTTGGGTAACACTCATGTTACGCATGATATTCACTTCTGATTTGGGAAGTCATTTAATATTCAAAGGAGGAACTTCATTGAGCAAAGCCTTTAATTTGATTCAACGATTTTCGGAAGATATTGACTTAGGAATCGACAGGAAGTATTTAGGGTTTGAAGGAGATTTATCAACAGGACAAATTCGCAAATTGAGAAAAGCTTGTCACTCATTCGTTTCTACCGATTTAGCTGAATTACTTCAAAAACAATTAGTAGAATACGGAGTTGATGAAAGTCTATTTGAACTGGTGGTAGACAACACACAGATATCTGATCAAGACCCTGAAATCATTAAAGTAAATTATCAATCACTATTTGATGACCTGTCCTATTTACCAAAAAGAGTTTTAATTGAAGTTAGTTCAAGATCATTAATAGAACCCAACCAAGAAATTGCTCTCAAATCAATGATTGATGAGCATTATCCTGAAACGGAATTTAAGGAAGAGGAATTTGTTGTAAACGCTACCAACCCTCAAAAAACATTTTTAGAAAAACTCATTCTGTTACATGAAGAATTTCAAAAACCATCAGAAAAAATAAGGCATTTACGCATGTCAAGACATTTCTATGATATTGGGCAAATACTAAATTCTGAGTACGGACAAGCAGCTTTAAAAAACAAAGTCCTTTTTGAAAGCATAATTGCTCATAGAAGAGTATTAACACCAATGAAAACAACAGATTATGAAACGTTAACTTTACAAAATATCAACATCATTCCGCCTGATGAGTTCTTGGAAAAGTATAAATCTGATTACAAAGAAATGCAAAGCAGTATGATACATGGCGAATCGCTTGATTTTGATGTGCTACTGGATAAAATAATGGAGAAATTGAAAGAAAAAACTCAATGACTAAAGAAGCACAAATAGAAGAGAACCTAATAAAGCAGCTGATAGAGTTGAAGTACATCTATCGCTCTGATATTGTTGATCGAAAAACACTAGAACAGAACTTCAAAGCCAAGTTTGAAGCATTGAATCGTGTTCGACTTTCAGACAATGAATTTTTACGCTTGCGTGAAGAAATCATTGAGCCAGATGCCTTTGCTGCTTCTAAACTGTTACGTGAAAGACAGTATTTTCAACGAGAAGATGGAACACCTCTTCATTACACTTTGGTAAACATTAAAGACTGGTGTAAAAACGATTTTGAAGTCATCAGTCAATTAAAAATCAACACAGAAAACAGCAATCAACGTTATGATGTAATTCTACTAATTAATGGATTACCTGTGGTTCAGATTGAATTGAAGAAATTGGATATTTCTCCACGAAAAGCCATGCAACAAATTGTGGATTACAAAAATGAACCTGGCAATGGTTATGGTAATTCTCTGATGTGCTTTATGCAATTGTTTATTGTGAGCAATCGTAGTAACACCTTCTACTTTGCCAACAATAAGAATCAACACTTTCAATTCAATGCAGACGAGCAGTTTTTACCTGTCTACAAATTAGCAGATGTAAACAACAAGAAAATTAGTGGACTCCATGAATTCACCGAAAAGTTCTTATCAAAATGTACTTTGGGTGAAATGATTAGCAAGTATATGGTACTAGTGCAAAGCGAACAAAAAATGTTGGTGATGCGTCCGTATCAAATCTATGCGGTAAAAGCAATTGTTGATTGTATAAAAGATAATCGAGGAAACGGTTACATCTGGCATACTACAGGTAGTGGTAAAACTTTGACGTCATTTAAAGCTTCCACTTTGTTGAAAGACAACCATGATATTGAAAAGTGTTTATTTGTGGTGGATCGTAAAGACCTCGACCGACAAACTCGTGAGGAATTCAATAAATTTCAGGAAGGTAGTGTGGAAGAAAACACCAATACCGAAACTTTGGTAAGACGATTACTCTCTACTGATTATGCAGACAAGGTAATTGTGACTACTATTCAAAAATTAGGTTTGGCTTTAGATGAAACGAACAAGCGTAACTATAAAGAGCGTTTAGAGCCATTAAGTGAAAAACGTATGGTTTTCATCTTTGATGAGTGCCACCGTTCACAATTTGGCGATAATCATAAAGCAATTAAAGAGTTTTTTCCAAATGCACAACTTTTCGGTTTTACGGGTACACCTATTTTCGATAAAAATTCTACTCAGAAAATTCGTGAAGATCAATACGAAACGTATAAAACCACAGAAAGCATTTTTGAAAAGCAGTTGCATGCTTATACGATTACGCACGCAATAGAAGACAGAAATGTGCTAAAGTTTCATATTGATTACTTTAAAGGACAAGGTGACCAAACCCCAGATGAAGCCATTGAACAGCAAGCTGTAGCAGAAGCAATTATAGACAAACATAATGCAGCCACCAATCAACGAAAATTTAATGCAGTCTTGGCAACTGCTTCCATCAATAATGCTATTGAATACTATCGACTTTTTAAAGAACTTCAACAAAAAAAGCAAACTAATAATCCTGATTATGTTCCGCTAAACATTACCGCAGTATTCTCCCCACCAGCACAACTGATTGCAAAAGAAGGAGATCAGCAAAGCCAGAAAAATGCAGCAGACATCAAACAACTGCAAGAGGATTTAATAAACGAGAAAGAAGACAACAAGCAAAATCCAGAAGAGAAGAAAAAAGCATTAATAGAGATTATTACAGATTACAACAAACAATTTGGCACTAATCACGACATCAACAATTTTGATCTCTATTATCAGGATGTACAAAGACGAATTAAAGAACAAAAATTCACAAACAAAGATTATCCGCATAAAAACAAGATTGATATAACTATTGTGGTAGATATGTTATTGACTGGTTTTGATTCTAAATTTTTAAACACACTGTATGTAGATAAGAACCTGAAATACCACGGTTTGATTCAGGCGTTTTCTCGTACCAATAGAGTGCTGAATGATACAAAACCTTACGGCAATGTACTAGATTTTCGTTCACAGCAAGAATCTGTAAACCATGCCATCACACTCTTTTCAGGCGAAGAAAATGACAAAGCCAAAGAAATTTGGATGGTTGACCCAGCTCCTGTGGTAATTGACGATTACCGCAACGCAGTAGAAGCCTTGGGCGATTTTATGGAGGAGCACAACTTGGTAAACGAACCACAAGAAGTGTACAACCTGCGTGGTGATGCCGCCAAAATTGCCTTTATAAAAAACTTTAAGGAAGTACAACGACTCAAAACTCAACTAGACCAATACACCGATTTGGACGAAGAGCAACAAACTACCATTGAAACCATTCTGCCAAAAGACAAATTGCAGGAGTTTAAAAGTTCGTACATAGAAAAAGCAAAAGAATTAAGAAAAATACAGCAAGAACAGGGTGATGATGCACCCGAAGACATTCAGCAACTGGATTTTGAGTTTGTACTCTTTGCTTCTGCGGTGATTGATTACGATTACATTATAAGCCTGATTGCCGACAGTACACAGCAAAAGCCTTCTAAGCAATCAATGAGCAAATCTCAGGTAATTAGTTTGCTAAAGTCTAACTCCAACCTTATGGACGAAGAAGAAGACTTAACCGACTACATTAACCAAGTGGATTGGAGCGTAGGACAAACTGCAGATGAGCTGAAACAAAATTTTGAAACCTTTAAAGTAGAAAAGTACGACAAAGAACTGGCAATAATTGCAAACGATCACGGTTTACAAACGGCTGGCTTAAAAAAGTTTGTTGAACAGATTATGGATCGAATGATTTTTGATGGAGAAAAATTAACTGACCTCATGGAGCCTTTAGATTTGGGTTGGAAACAACGCAGTAAAGCCGAAACAGCATTGATGAATGATTTAATTCCTCAACTAATAAAATTAGCCCAAGGGCAGGAAATTTCAGGACTAGCAGCTTATGAGTAAGAAGAAAAAAATACTTCCAGAGTTACGTTTTCCTATGTTCACAAAGGATAAAGAGTGGGCGTATTTATATGGAAATGAGTTGTTTGAGCCAATTTCAAATAAAAGTCATAATTCAGACTTACCTGTACTTGCTATTACTCAAGATCAAGGTGCAGTTCCAAGAGAAATGATTAACTATACTGTTATTGCATCAAAACAAAGTATTGCGAGCTATAAAGTTGTTGAAATAGGTGATTTCATAATAAGTCTAAGGTCTTTTCAAGGAGGAATTGAATATTCCCTTTACAAGGGTATTTGCAGTCCTGCATATACTATACTTAGAAAGAAAATAAAGATTGAGGATGTTTTTTTTAAACATTACTTTAAAACTGATTTATTTATTCGACATCTAAATAAAAACTTAGAAGGTATTAGAGATGGGAAAATGGTCAGTTATAAACATTTTTCTGAGATTTTACTTCCAAAACCCTCAGCCCTAGAGCAACAAAAAATAGCTTCAAGCCTATCATTATTAGATGAATTGATAGCCTCCCATAACGCTAAACTGGTTATCCTTAAAAAGCACGAAAAAGCCTTAATGAGAAACATGTTTCCTCAGGAACATCAATCCAAACCAGATTTACGTTTTCCGGAGTTTCAAGGCTCAAAGGACTGGAATGAAATCCCTTTTAACCAAGCATTTCAAAGAGTAACACGTAAAAATATTAAAAACAATCAAAATTTATTAACCATATCTGCTCAACAGGGTTTAATAAATCAGGAAGAGTATTTCAATAAGAAAATTGCATCAAAGGATGTGACTAATTATTATTTAATTATGGAAGGAGAATTTGCTTATAATAAAAGTTATTCAAAGGATTATCCTATGGGAGCAATAAAAGTCTTAAAAGAATATGATAAAGGAGTTCTGTCTACTCTTTATATATGTTTTAAATGTCAAGACGGCTTTAACAAAAGTTATTTTGAGCATTATTTTGAATCAGGCGTTTTTAATGTGGAAATTGATAAAATAGCTCAAGAAGGGGCCCGTGATCACGGGTTACTTAATGTAAGTGTTGTTGATTTTTTTAAAACACTTATTGTTAAGGTTCCTCCATCAAAAAAAGAAGCAGAAAAAATAATTTCTTGTTTTTCTGCTTTATGCGAGCTAATTATTGCACAAAGAGAAAAAATAGAGCGATTGCAAATTCATAAAAAAGGCTTGATACAAGGTTTATTTCCAAAAATTGAGATTTAAGATATGGCATCAATAAATGAAATAGCAGAAGAATTAAATGGGTTAAATGAAAATATCATACTTATTTATGCTCTTAACTCAACTGGGAAAACAAGATTATCTGTTGCGTATAAAGATTTTACTAAGGCAAAAAATAAAGGGATACATGCTGGTGTATATTTTAACGCATTCAGTGAAGACTTGTTTGTTTGGGATAATGATGAGCCTAATGAAAATGCAGACTTAAAATTAACCGTAGTACCAAGTAAACTAAATCAGTTTCATAGCTTTCTGATAGAAGATGATGAAATGATCAGAGAAAAGTTGGAACCATTTTCCCCAAAATATGACTTCAAGATAAATCAACATAAGAACCCTGAGGACGGAATTGAATCTATTACATTTTTTGTAGATGAAGAAACTCTATCACCAATCAAAATATCACGAGGAGAAGAAAGAATATTCGTATGGTGTTTCTATTTGGCACTCTTTGAAGTTGATGGATGGGCAGATCAACAGAATGCCCATATCCTTATAGACGACCCTGTTTCTAGTTTAGATGAACACAATATTTTTGTTACAACTAGGTCTATCTTAGAACTGATAAAAGTCAATTATTTGAAGAAAGAAAAAATTATCATTTCTACTCATCATATTGGCTTGTTTTCGATTCTTGCAACTTGGCTTAAGAGTGATGATAGTAAAGGAGGCGTTGGAAAACTAACAAAAACTGTTATTCTAAAAAATAAGGATGGCGACTTAAGTTTTAAAGGTACAAATAGTGATGTTTTCTTATATCACCTTCACCTTCTTCAGACCTTACAAGAAGCAAAAAATAAACAACTTTACAAATTTCACATGGTATTGCTGAGGCAGGTATTAGAAAATATTAACTCTTTTATAGGCTCAAGGAAGATAGGAAGAATTCTAAAAGATATTGGTATTAAAGATGAAGATGTTGATCGAGTAGCGGATGAAATAAATGCGCACTCACACAAACAAGCTTATCAATATCAATTTAACGAAATGTCAGAAGCAGAAGAAACACTTTTCAATGATGTGTTCGGTAAACTGATTACGAAATACAATTTTAAATTTTAATTGAAATTATGGCACAACCAGATCAAGATAAATTAGGGAAAACCCTTTGGAATATAGCAAGTAATCTTCGCGGATCAATGAATGCAGATTCATTTCGTGACTACATGCTATCGTTTTTATTTTTACGATACCTATCGCACAATTACGAAGAGTCAGCAAAAAAAGAATTAGGTAGAGACTATCCTAAAAGCCCATCAAAAGACAAACGACCTGACTTCATTGTCCCACCACCATTAGAAATTTGGTACCAAGAAAACAAAGAGGATACCGAAGAATTTGAAAAACAAATGCGTAAAAAGGTGCATTATGTTATCCAACCACAACATTTATGGAGCAACATTACCGAATTAGCACGTACCCAAAATGATGAGCTATTAGTTACGCTAGAATGTGGGTTTCGCTATATAGAAAACAAATCCTTTGACAATACTTTTCATGGATTGTTTTCAGAAATCAATTTGAATTCTGATAAATTAGGTAAAACGCCAAAAGAACGTAATGATAAACTGTGTACTATTATCCAAAACATAGCGGAAGGAATTGTAGATTTTTCTGCTGATACTGATACCTTAGGTGATGCATACGAATATTTGATTGGAAAATTTGCTGCAGGTTCTGGTAAGAAAGCAGGTGAGTTTTATACGCCTCAGCAAATTTCTACCATTCTTTCTGAAATTGTAACCTTAGATAGCCAAGATCCAACTACAGGAAAGAAAAACAAACTAGACAAGGTGCTGGACATGGCATGTGGCTCGGGTTCCCTTTTGCTGAATGTAAGAAAGCGAATTAAGGACAATAAGGGTACAGTAGGCAAAATCTACGGACAAGAGAATAATGTTACTACGTACAACTTGGCAAGAATGAACATGCTGTTGCATGGCATGAAAGACACCGAATTCGAAATATTTCATGGAGACACTTTAAAAAACCAATGGGATGTTTTAAATGAGATGAATCCATCCAAGAAAACGGAATTTGATGCGATCGTTGCTAATCCTCCATTTAGTTTGCGTTGGGAACCAAACGATACCCTTGCAGAAGATTTTCGATTCAAGAGTTATGGTCTAGCGCCAAAATCAGCAGCAGATTTTGCATTTTTATTGCATGGCTTCCATTTCTTGAGTAATGAAGGAACAATGGCAATTATATTACCTCATGGTGTATTATTCCGTGGCGGTGCAGAAGAACGTATTAGGACCAAGCTTTTAAAAGATAATAATATAGATGCAGTTATTGGCTTGCCATCTAATCTGTTCTATTCAACTGGAATTCCTGTTTGTATTCTGATATTAAAGAAATGTAAAAAGGAAGATGATGTACTTTTCATCAATGCAAGTGAGCATTTCAAAAAAGGCAAAAGGCAAAATGAATTAAGAGACGGTAAAAAAGATGGGGTTTACGATAAAAATGAACCTAATGATATTCAGTCTATAATAGATACTTACAAAAACCGTCCAGAGAAACTTGAACGTTATGCTCGAAGAGTTTCAATGGGAGAGATTGAAAAGAATGGTTACAATTTGAATATTTCAAGGTATGTAAGTACAGCAGAAGATGAAGTGCAGATTGATTTAAAGGAAGTAAATAAAAATTTAGCTTCAATTAATGAACGTATTGAAGAGAAAACTAAGGAACATAACAAATTTTTGAAAGAATTAGGGCTAAAAACAATTTGAATATTGGAATAAGCCAACGCAAGTTCAAGCACATTTAAAGTTTGCTCGTGCCTCACAAATTTAAAAGAGCTTTCTCGCCCTGCGGAGATTCCTCTTGCAGCTAAATAGTTTCGACTTAATTTTCTCTTAAATCACTTGTCATTTTAGTGAACGGTTGGAGATTGGTTAAATAACAATTTTTAATCTATATCATCGCTTTAACCTTCAAGGTACCTTATTTGAGTATATACAGTAATATCAGTTCTTCATTTGTATAGTAAATTCCTTAAATTTAGTTTGAAGGTATTTCAATTATAGCTCAGAAGAAAACTACTGTTCAAATTTATAACCAACCCCTTTAATCGTTTTTATAAATTTTTCTCCAAATTTCTCCCTCAACTTCCTAATGTGAACATCGATTGTTCTATCTCCGACCACCACATCATCTCCCCATATACTTGTTAAAATTATATCACGAGTAAAAACTTTTCCTGGTTTTGAAATAAGCAGTGAGAGTAATTCAAATTCCTTTTTTGGTAAAGAGTATTCCTGACTATCTTTATAAACCAAGTGTTTTTCTCTATCAACTCTTATACTTCCTTCTTGCTCATTAGTTAATATCTCTCCTGTTCCTGACCTTCTCCTTAATATAGCTTTAACACGACTAACTAATAATCTAGGTTTTATTGGTTTGGTAATAAAGTCATCAGCACCGGCATCAAATCCTGCAACTTGTGAGTAATCTTCACCTCTAGCACTTAAAAATGTAATCAATGTACTCTCCAAACCCTCTGTATTTCTTATCTCTTGGCAAGTTTCAATACCGTCCATCTCAGGCATGCTTACATCTAAGACTATTAAATCAGGTTTACTCTTCTTAGCAACGGCTATAGCTTCCAACCCACTTGTGCAAGTAAATACATCGTAACCCGCTTTGGTTAAATTATAGCTTAAAAATTCAAGAATGTCCGTTTCATCGTCAACTAATAGTATTTTTTCATTACTCATATGCAATATTATTTATTGCCAAAAATACTGTAGCCTTATTTTATTGAGGTTAATTAAACATTAATTAATTGTTGTATCTGTGTTATCATCAAAGGGCTTGTGTTTTTCTATGAAATATTTACGTTAAACATAATGTTCCCTTAACATGATAGTAAATTAAGAATAATATTGAGTTCATCATCTAATAATAAACCCTCCCTTTCTTTGTGGCATATAAAAATTATAAAACTAAACGATTAAAAAAAATGAAAAAAATGAAGACAAAAAACTTGTTATTAATTACGGCAATTACCGTTGGACTTGGAAGTGTATTCACTTCGTGTTCTAAAAAAGAAGGTTGTACTGATATAACCGCAGAAAATTACAATCCTGAAGCTGATAAAGATGATGGATCCTGTACTTATAAAACTATACCACCTGTAACCAATGAAACCATAACCATTACAGATAACGGATCCGGAACAGGAACCGCTACTTGGACAAGTAACAATACTTACTTATTAGATGGTTTTGTTTTTGTAAACTCAGGACAAACGCTAACCATAGAACCTGGAACAGTAATAAAAGGAAAATCAGGAACTGGAGCTAATGCCTCGGCATTGATTGTTGCTAAAGGTGGTATGATTAACGCTTGTGGGACAGCTGCTCAACCTATCATATTTACCTTTGAAGCAGATCCTTTAGATGGGTCGGTATCGTTAACTACAACAGGGCAATGGGGTGGTGTAATATTACTAGGAGACGCAAGCTTAAATACTGTGCCAACAACTCAGAACATTGAGGGAATTCCTACTTCTGAACCAAGAGGTGCATATGGAGGTTCAAATGATGCTGATAATTCAGGTTCAATGTGCTATGTTTCTATTCGACATGGAGGAACTGACATTGGTGCAGGAAATGAAATCAATGGATTAACTTTAGGTGGTGTCGGTTCAAGTACATCAATTCACCACATTGAAGTTGTTGCCAATGCAGATGATGGTATTGAGTTTTTTGGAGGTGTTCCAAGTTTAAAACACATTTTAGTTTCAAATGTATTAGACGATTCTTATGATTATGACCAAGGTTTTAGAGGTAGAGGACAGTTTTGGGTTGCTATTGAAAATGCCAATTCAGATAGAGGTGGTGAACATGATGGAGGTACTTCTCCAGAAGATGGGCTTCCTTATGCGACACCGATGATTTACAATGCTACTTATATAGGTAATGGTTCTAGTAGAGCGTTAACATTCAGAGATAATGCTGGTGGAGAATACCACAACTCAGTATTTCACGATTTTGGTAAAGGAATCGATATTGAAGACTTAGCATCAGGAGAAGATTCTAAATCGAGATTGGATGCAGGAGAATTAAAATTTGCAGGAATTGTACTTTCAAATATTGGGAGTAACAATATCGTTGATAATAATGCTGTAGATTTATCAGGGCATGCAAGTATTACAAATGTAAGTACAACTGCAGCAGGAATTTCTGCAAGTAACCCTGTTCCAAGTTCAAGTTTAGGAACCGGAATTGCATCTGGAGATACTTGGTATGATAATGTAACATACATTGGTGCTTTTGATGGAACCAACTGGGCAAAAGGTTGGACGTTAACATTCCCATAATATTAACTTAATAATTACTAAAAGCCTCTGAATCTTCAGGGGCTTTTGTTTTTGCTAAAACCCTTAACTAAGCAGACTTGCACGTTGAGTATTGAAAATAATCCTCCATCTTCTTTTTCCTGTACAACTGCTTACTGATAACAGAGACTTAACATTTGTTTAACCTCTTAATTAGAGATGATAATTTTCTTTGTAGTAAAATAAAAACAACTTATTAAATGAACAAAATATTATATACCATACTCTTTACACTAAGTATGAACATCAGTTTTTCACAAGGAGTTATTCAAGGAAAAGTAATTGATCCTGAATCGGGAGAAGAACTAATTGGAGCAACTGTTTTCTTATTTGGGACCACAACAGGGTCAATGGCAGATATAGACGGAAATTACCGAATTACTAATGTTAAGCCTGGGGAGTATCAACTTATCTGTTCCTACATTTCTTATCGTTCAGATACAATTAAACTTACCATTAAAGATGGAGAAACAGTTTCTCACAATTTTTCGCTAAGCACCTCGGCTATGGCAATTAACACGTTTACCATATCAGCCAAAGCCGATAGAAAGAATGAATCCTATTTGTTGCAGGTCAAGAAAAAATCAGCTACAGTAATGGAGGTAATCGGAGCTAAAGAAATCGCCAAAAGAGGTGATGGTAATGCTGCTTCTGCTGCTAAAAGAGTAACAGGCTTAACAATAGAAGGTGGAAAATATGTCTATGTAAGAGGGCTGAGTGATCGGTACAGCAAAACCACTATCAACAAAGCTGAAATACCGGGATTAGATCCAAATAGAAATGCAGTACAGTTGGATTTGTTTCCAACAAATATGATTGAAAATATGAAAGTCATAAAATCTTTTACTCCCGACCTTCCTGGTAGCTTTACGGGTGGATTGGTTGATATTGAAACAAAAGATTTTCCAGAACAATTTACTTTTCAATTTTCCAGTTCATTGGGTTACAATACAGCCTCTAGTTTAAAAGATGGATTTTTAACTTATGAAGGTGGAGGCACAGATTATTTAAGTTTTGATAATGGAACTAGAGATCAACCTGCTTCAACTGGAAATATACCGGCATTGTTTGTAGAAAATGACCGTTTAGAAGCAGTGGGAAAATCTTTTAATAAAGAGATGGACGTTAGTGAGAAAAAATCCTTTTTAAACCAAGGTTATTCAATGTCTGTTGGAAATCAAACCACACTATTTGGAAAAGGTTTAGGATTTGTTGTTGGACTATCTTACTCTAAGACATTTGACCATAGAGACGATGAAGCTTTTACCAATCGTTACGAGTTAACAGGAAATGTGGATGATGTGAATGAGTTAAATGCACAAAGAACATTAAAAGATACCAAATCTAAAGAAAATGTATTGTGGGGAGCGATTGCTAATCTTTCTTATAAAATCACTCCCAACCATAAGCTCGGGTTTGTTTATTTAAGAAATCAAAACGGAGTAAAAACCACTACTTTTCAAGAAGGGGAGATTCCTGCAGATCAAAAAGGCTTATTCTTTCAAACAAGAGCATTAGAATATGAAGAAAATGCCTTAAGTAGTTACCAAACCAAAGGAGAACATTCTTTTGAAGGATTAAAGAAGTTAAAAGTAGATTGGATCTACGCCTATTCACAATCCAATCAGAACCAACCAGATTTACGTTATTTTTCCAATGATTATATCGTTGACGAATTTACTGGAGATACCAATTATAGCATTCAGGCATCTATTTATCCCGTTCCAACAAGATATTATAGAGAGTTAAACCAAACAACAACCGATGGGAAAATAAACTTTGAATTTGACCTTATAGAAAAAGATGAAAAAGTATCAAAAATTAAATTTGGAGGGGCAATGTTGAGACAAGAAAGGATCTTAACAGAGAACAGGTACAATTATCGGTCACAAGGTTTTTTAACTTATAATGGCAATGTTGCTGATTATTTGAATAACGATAATATGGTGTTACCAACAGCAGGAAACCCAGTTTCGGATTACCTCTATATTGAGGATGCAACAGAACGTAGGAATAGTTATTCAGCTGATCAATCTGTTTTTGCAGGATATTTAATGGGAGACATTTGGGCTACCAAAAAACTAAGGGTTGTAACTGGAGCTCGATTAGAAACAACCGATATTTTTGTGAGGAGTTTCGATAAAGATGAGAAAGTAGGAAAATTGAAAGAGGCTGATATATTGCCAGCCTTAAATACAACTTATGCCCTCACAGGAAAAAGCAATTTGAGAGCTGCATATTCAAGAACATTGGCCAGACCTACATTTAGAGAAATAGCACCCTTTGCAACCTATGATTTTTCAACTAACTGGATTATCGTTGGAAATCCAGAGTTAGAGAGAACATTGGTAAACAACCTTGATTTGAGGTATGAACTCTTTCCTAACTTTGGCGAACTTATTTCTGTAGGAGGATTTTACAAATCTTTTACAAACCCAATAGAATTGGTATTTAATACTCAAGCTCAGAACTCAGAATTAACCTGGAGGAATATTGATAAAGCAACAGTTTATGGAGCTGAATTTGAAATTAAAAAGAAGCTTGGTTTTCTGTCTGATTCAGTAAACACCTTCAATGTGGGAGGTAACTTTACCTATGTTTTCTCAGAAGTAGGAATAGATGCTCAAGAATTGGAATTAATTAGAGCAAGTGATTCTGAAGCAGATGATACAAGAAGTTTGTTCGGACAATCTCCATACATCATTAATTTTTACTTAGGATATAATAATGATTCTTTGGGACTTTCTGCTAACCTAAGTTACAATGTTTCGGGAGAGAAAATTTCGGTAGTTATTGTGGGAGCAACCCCAAATGTTTATCAACAGCCGGTTCATCAATTAGATTTTAACATCAGCAAAAAACTAGGCAAACATTTTAGCTTAAAGTTTAAGGCTCAAAATATTTTAAACCCACTTGTTAAAAAGACATACAGTTATAAAAGCGAAGAATATATCTTTAATTCTTACAAAAAAGGGGCTACATTTAGTTTAGGAATTAAGTATTTGATAGGATAAATCAATTGTTGTTTGGGGATAGGTTCTGTTTATATTCCTAATTCCCATCCTTCAGATTCAATAGTACTATTTATACTCGCATAAGAAAACAACTTTACCTTTATAAATCTCCATCTTTTTCGCTCCCTTTTACTTGATTGCTGTTGCAAATTTTCTTTCTCATCATACCTTGGTACAGGAGAAGCATAGTAGTCGGTTTTGCTTAAATAGATTCTTGTTCGTTTCATAATTTTATCATTTAATATTTTACATCAAAATTAGAATCGAGATTGAACAGTCTGATTAAAGAAAAATTATCATATCATTAAGTATTTTATAATTTAATGTTTCTTGGAAAAAGAATAGAGCCGAAGTTAAAGTTGGTTTTGTTGGAATAGAAACAGATTCAGGTGAGTATGATGACTCAGAATTGTAGGTATAAACTTATGCTAATTGATAACCAATACCCTTAACAGTATTGATGGTGTTTTCTCCTATTTTCTCTCGAATTTTTCTAATGTGAACATCTATAACCCGAGAGTTCATGCAGTTATTTTTTTTCCATACTTTTTGGAAAATCTCTTCACGAGAAAACACCTTTTGTGGTTGGCTAATTAGCATATAAAGCATTTCAAACTCCTTACGAGGTAGCGTAAAAGATTTTCCGTCATTGTATATTAAGTAACGTGATCTGTCAATTTTTAAGTTTCTAAAGGATAGTATCATGGGATCTGATTCTTTTGGATTAAGAGGGGTTCTTTTTAATAGTGCCTCAATTCTTTTAATCAATATTCGTGGATTAATGGGCTTGACAATGAAATCATCAGCACCAGCTTTAAACCCCGCAATTTGTATGTATTCGTCTTTACGTTCAGTAAAAATTACAATAAAAGAATTCAATGTATTTTCTGACTTCAATTGATGGCATAATTCTATTCCATCTGAATTTTCAATATCCAAATCCAGTAAAATAATGTCAGGATGATTTTTATAAACATTATTAATGGTTTCTTCATTTACAGCAGAATATGAAGAAACATCAAAGCCTTCGCTTTCGAATAGTTTATGGGTTCTTTCTAATTCTGAAGAATTGTTGCTGAGTATGTTTATCATGGCTTTCATTTCTAATACTAAAATTAGTTGAACGCCATTACTTAGTGGTTAACCTAGTGTTAAGAGTCTATTAAACTAATATTGTTTTTTATTGGAAATTTGTCCTTGCTCATCCCATATCATCCATGTACCTGTTTTAGCTCCGTTAGCGTAAAACATCTCATATCGCTTAGTTCCTCTTTCATCCCAAATTAGCCACTTGCCCTGCTTTTTTCCTTTATTGTAGTTAGCTTCAGCTAACTTATTCCCTCCAATTGACCATCTAACCCATTTCCCATGTTTTACACCATCTCGAAAATTACCCTGCTCCATTATTTCATTCGTTGAATGATAGAATTCAACCGAACCATTTTCAACTCCATTTTTAATGGTGAAAACTGCTTCTTTGGAATTGTCCGGAAAATAGGAAATATAAATCCCTGAGTATTTTTCTCCTTTCTCATTGACATAAAAACCATTTTTCTTAGTGATTTGTTGACTGAATAATGCCGTACTAAAGAGTATCGATATTACGATTAAAGTTGTTTTAAAGCTCATAGGGTTTTATATTTAAGTAATAGTCAAAAGAAAAGCCCCTGCGGTTACAGGAGCTTCTATAGTTTATCAAGAGGCAACTATTATTTTGTCTCTAATTCTATTTCAAGGGTGTTTTTGTCCGCTGAGTTGAAGGTAATTTCTTTATTGTTGTAGGTTATCAAGCTTAGAGAAATAGTATGTTTTCCTGCTATTACATTTTCTAAAGTGAAATTTCCATCAAAATCTGTATAAACAATCCGCTCTTTTCCGTCTAAAACAATTTTAACCCCTGTTAAACTCTCATTCTCATCTATCACCTTTCCGCTAATCGAAAAGCTTTTCAACTTTTCTTTTTCATTGTTGTTATTTGCAAAAACGGTTGTCAAACTACATAATGTTATAACTAAAGCAATTAATTTCATCTTTTTTAAGTTTTAATTCATAGCAAAGAAACGACAAGAAATTGACTAAGGTGTAAAACCTACTTTATGATTATGTTAATAGATAGTTAAGGAATATTAACTTTATGTTAAGAGGGTGAAAACACTAGAAGTGTTATGGATTGTGGACGTTTCACTTACGCTATGAGTCATTTTTCTGTATAGCCTTTCTATGGGTTCTATCTAAGTTTCTTTTTTCTATGCTTTAAAACCTTTGCTTCCATATAAAAAATCAATTCTTCTGCGATATTTTTAGCCAAGTCACCAACTCTTTCTAATTTTCTTATAATAGACAGTAGGTAAATATAGTTTTGAATTTTGTCAGGGCTTTCTTTAATTAGTTCAATAACAATACCGGCTGCTTCGCTATTAATTTCGTTTAATACTTGATCTTTAATAAATACTTTTCTTGCTAGTTTGGTATCTTCTTTTTCAAAAGCTTCAAAAATATCATCCAACATGGCCAAGGCATTTTCATACATTTCAGCAAAACGAATTTTATTAAGATTTTTTGGAGACAATTGTTCGTCAACATTATTGATGTATTTAGCAATTCCAACAGCATTGTCTCCTAATCTTTCCAAATCAGCACTAATTTTAAAAGATGCCATTACAAAACGTAAATCAATTGCCACAGGACTGTGTAATGCTAAAGAATTTTCAACATCTCTATCAATGTTTAGCTCCATAGCGTTTACTCGATTTTCATTGGCATTTATTTCATGCACCAAATCTTTATCAAAGGTCAAAACAGCCTCTTTTCCTTTAGCTAATTGACTTTTTACCAAGTCCATCATTTCGATAACTTGCTGTTTTATTTGATCTAATTCTGATTCTAATTGTGTCATATTTATATTGTTTATCCGAAACGTCCTGTTATGTAATTTTGAGTTCTTTCTTTTTGAGGGTTGGTAAAAATTTGTTTGGTCTCTCCAAACTCAATCAATTCTCCCATATAAAAAAAAGCTGTTTTATCACTAATTCTACCAGCTTGTTGCATATTGTGAGTAACAATTACAATGGTATACTCTTTCTTTAATTCAAACATTAACTCTTCAATCTTAGCAGTAGAAATAGGATCTAAGGCAGATGTTGGTTCGTCCATCAAAATAATTTTAGGTTCAACGGCTAGTGTTCTGGCTATACATAATCTCTGCTGCTGTCCACCTGAAAGGGCTAGTGCAGATTTCTTCATTTCATCTTTTACTTCATCCCAGAGAGCAACATCTTTTAATGATTTTATAACTCGTTCTTCTATAAAGGTTTTGTCATTAATTCCTTGTATTTTTAATCCATAAGCGACATTATCAAAAATGGATTTAGGAAATGGATTTGGTTTTTGAAAAACCATACCAACTTCTTTCCTTAATTCTTCAACAGCAACATTTTTCCAGTACACCTTTTTGCCATCTATTCGGACTTCCCCTTTAATAGAAAAGTCATCGATATAATCATTCATTCTGTTAAAACAACGTAAAAACGTAGACTTTCCACAACCTGATGGACCGATAAATGCCGTCACACTATTTTCTTCCATAGCAATATTAACGCTCTTTAGGGCTTG
>JAJCYN010000337.1 GCA_029262915.1 Flavobacteriales bacterium | reverse complement strand
TGGTCAACTCCCTGATTCAGTAGATAAGAGCAAAAATAATGCCTCAAATCATGAACACGAGGCCTCCAGTCGATACCAGCTTTTGCTACCGCCTTTTTCCAGCCTCTTTGAAATGAATACCCGCTGAACTGAAACAATTGTGAATCTCCAATACTTCTTACTCTGGATTTGAACTTTAATAAATCGCTTACGGTTCGAGTAAATGGGATTTTTACAAAACTCCCAGTTTTAGACTGCTTAACTTCTACTACTTCTCGTCCTAAGCGAATATCGTTCCAAGTTAAACCAACAGCATTAGAGAGCCGTAACCCTGTATGAGCCATCAACAAGGCTAAGGCATGAAACTTCTCATCAAGGCGATGAATAATTTTAGAAAGCTCTAATTCACTCATGAATCGATTTTGATAGAATCCCTGATTTCGATAAACAATTGCAGGAAGCTTGAAAGATTTATCTCCAATTCTTAAAACATCTCTAAGAACACGAGCCATCTTTTTTAAAGAGCTATCCGGCAAATCAGAATTTTCATCAAAGAAAGCTTTCACTAAATTATCCCCAGACTTTGAGTCGCAATTGACAATATCAGCAATTCTTTTCTTGTCAAAATACGGCATTAAATGAACACGAATAATGGACTCATAACGCCTTTGACAATCTTCTGTTTTCTTCGGCAAAATCTCAGATAAATAAATCTCTGCTAAATCTGAAAACTTGCGCTTCCATATTTGATATTCCCCCCTTTCTACTAATGCCTTTAAATGTTCAAGTCTTCTTCTGGCTAACTTTTCATCAGTTGTTCCAAGGCATTCATACAAGGTTTCTCCCATATGCCTACAATGGGCATAATAAACTCCACGCTTACCACGTGGCTTCATTTCCTTTGGCATAACTTCCCCTTCTTTGGGTTTGCTACACCAGAACTTCCACGGAGGAGATTTTATCACACCGGGAAATTTATTAGAAAATGAAGACACAATTAACTCTCCTTACCGTCGCAATCTAAGGCTTTTATATATATTGAATCAGCTTGATTTCTAAGCTCTTGTGAGAATTGATCAACAGACAGCACAGCGTCAAATAAAGATTCATTAAACATATTGAGGATTAAGCAGTTCACTTTGCCTTCAATGCACTCTTCTGGAGGAATGGGACTCGTACACTCTCCACTAATATAAAGGCGGCACTCTTCACAATTAGCATCTTTATTAGGGCCAGCTTGAACGGAGCCAAATTGATCCTTCCATAAGAATTTGCTGTAATCTTTCCCCACACGTTTGATCATTTTATCTAACCTTTTTTTAATTCTAGGGCTACTCATAAGCTTCTCCTAGCTCCTAAAAAGGAACTTTATTGATATTTGGATTGGGAGACATCCAACTCCTGAATCCTGTTAAAAATTCACTTTCAATAGCACTCGACATTTGAGAACTTTTGAAAATTTCCAGTTTTTTACGATATTCTCTTCTGACATTTTTGATAAGTAGATGGAGACCCCCTACATTGGCGATTTGTTCTGCATCTTCAAAATCATAAAAATCTAATTTCTTAAAATGATTGAGTAGGAAGTTTTCTTTAGAAAATAATTGATCCAATGAAAACTGCGGTCTCTTAATCATTACTTCAAAGCGAGTTAGTTCTTTCTCTGAATCAAGAATTTCTTGTTCATGAGGTAGTAGGCTTTGCCTTTTTCTTTTTCGAGCTTTTATTTCTGCCGTCTTGTTATAAATTCGAAACTTAGGATTAACCCCCATATAAATGGTTCCCTTAAAATAACTAAAGCTTGTATCTCTCAGACCTTTTTGGAATATCCTTCCCAAAACAAGGAGGATAGGCAGATCTTCAATGTCAGCTTTAATATCAATTCTGGAGACTTCAAAGCGGTTTAGAGAGCCTTTATATCCACCATGAAAGTACTGGCGAAGGCATGCTTCAAGGTCAGCGAAAGAGGGGAAATGCTTAGGGCTAAAGTCTATCTTGGTATAGCCAATCCTTTCATTCTGCGATGGGCCATATTTATGTGGATGCCACATGACCTGACAATTCCCCAAATCTACAAAATACTTATAGATTCTGCTCCTATGTTTGTCTTCAACGACAATCCCTATATCTTCCATAAGAGAACTATCAACAGGCTCAAAAATAGTTAAATTTAACTTATCCAAACTCATAAATTACAAAGACCAAATATATAAATAAAATTAAATAAATTACTAAACTGTACACGTAGGTTGGTTATTACCCTTAACCAACCTCCGCCTCATTCGTGTCTCCTCGTGCAGTGGCGCGATCCGACACAAATGAGGCGAAGATGTTAATATGATTGATAAATTTCTCTAGTTAATAAGTCAGGCTCACCAAAGGGAATTGTGAAATTCCCTTCTCCACCGCCTACCTCAGCTAGGATGAAGGCAGGCGGCTCCGAAGGGAATTTCAGCGACATCCCTCTGTAATACATGCAGGAAATAAAAAAGGCCCCACACACGCATTGAGCGCACATAGAGCCAATATTTTCTTTAATGATGTTGCCTGTAAATTTTGACAGTAAAGCAGAATCAGGATACAATTTTCCCATTGTTACTATTCCTTCCACGGATTATTGACAATACCGGGTGGAGTCTGCTTGGCGTAGACTCCATCCACCTCAGCTTTATTTCTTCTCTTTTTTGACTCCTAGTAATTCTTCTTTTAGTACATCTTTTGCTCGTTGTTTCATATCTACGGGAACGGTCAGCACATCTTTAACATCAAAGCTTTTATCGTTGATGATTTCTAGGACATTAGCTATCTCTAACTTTAGCTTTTCGTCTATAGATACAAACTTAACTACCTTAATAAAAGATCTCCAGAAAATATTGTTTTGGCAAATATAAGCAACGGTGTATAAAAAATTAACCATATCTTCAACAATGCCACTTATTGAGAGTTTCTTGTTTGCCAGTAGATATAGATTTTGCAGACACCTCAGCTTTTCCTTACACTCTGGAGACACATAAAGAGTCAATGTTTCCTTATCCTTTGGAATTCTACCCATCAAAAGCCTCCTCTAAAATGCACTAAGTGCACACTTGTTGCAATCGTCATATTGGTAATAATAGGAGTGTTGGCTTGTCTTGTCAATAGGAGGTCCAAATATTTTTTTGATAATGTCAGAAGAGTGTGAGAGATAATAACTCGTAATCAGTAGGTCGGCGGTTAAATTCCACCCGCTGGCTCCATATTTTCAGGGTGTTATGGGTTTCCCGATAACACCTTTTTTCTATAGTAGGCACTAAGTAGACAAATTATTTAAAGCGGTTAAGTGCTTTAAAGTAACAAGAAAGTTTTCGGCGAATCCGTGTGCCAAAGTCTCAACTGCTTTCATTTTCCTCTTTAAGCAGGTAACATCCGGCAACAGAACTCAAAATTTAAGGTGAAGTCAAAAAAGGACTATCTCCCTTTATTAAAGAAATTTTATTAATTATTATTCTCAGAATTAAAAAGAAAATAAAATATGAGTTATGACTTCTCACAGTTATCAAGTCTAGATTTTGAAGATCTTTGTCGTGACCTGCTGCAAGCAGAAACAGGGGAAACTTTGGAAACGTTTAAACCTGGGAGAGATCAAGGAATTGATATTAGGCTTTTAAAAAATAATAAAAAGACAATTATACAATGCAAACATTATCTAAAATCCGGGATATCAACTCTTCTATCTAAGTTAAAAAAGGAAGAAGTTGATAAAGTTAAAAAACTATCTCCAAACCGTTATATATTTTGCACTTCTTTACCTTTGACCGCAAAAAATAAATCTGATATTAAGGAATTATTTCAACCATATATAAAGAATGATCACGATGTTATTGGTCAAGAAAGTTTAAATAACTTACTTAATCTTCATAAGGAAATTGAAACTCAACACTTTAAGCTTTGGTTAAGTGGCACCACTGTGTTGAGCAGGGTTTTAAATAATGCGGTAGAAACCAAGTCTGAGTACTTAGTAGAAAGGGTAAAATCTAAGCTTCCCTTGTTTGTGGAAAATGCCAGTTTTCCAAAAGTTTTAAAAATCCTTAATGAACATCGAGTTGCGATTATATCTGGAGACCCGGGAGTGGGGAAAACCACACTTGCAGAAATGATTTTGTATCATTTTATTGGAAATGATTTCCGCGCTATTGAGGTTGGTTTACCACGTGATGCTTTCGACACGTATAAGGCAGACATTCCAACAATTTATTATTATGATGATTTTTTGGGCCTCACATATTATGGGGATAAGTTTGATAAAAATGCAGATGTAGACATAATACATTTAATCAACTTGATTAAAAATTCTAAAAATTCCCATATCATCCTTACTTCGCGTGACTATATATTGAATCAAGCTTCTCAAAGCAGTGAAAGATTTGAAAATAGTAATTTATTTCATGATAAGTATCGCTTAGAAATTTCTTCTTATACAAAAATAGATAAAGCCAAAATTCTTTATAACCACCTATTTTTTTCTGAATTAGAAGATGAATATATTGATGAGATTGTTAATACAAAAACCTACAATTCGATAATTAATCATGAAAACTATATACCCCGAGTTATCGAATGGGTTACTGGCAAGAATTTTGTTAAAAATATAAGCCCAAAAGAATATCCTGATTTTTTTATAGAAACGCTAAATAATCCCAAAAAACTGTGGAAAAAACCTTTTGAAAAACAAATTTCTGCTCCAGCAAGGAACTTGCTTTTAGCCTTGCTAAGTATGGGAGGAAAAGCGGATGCTTCAAAATTACATAAAGTTTTTAACTCCTATCACTCTTATGCATGCGGAAAATACAATCTAAGGATAAGGCCAGAAGATTTTAATAATGCATCTGAAGAAGTTTTAGGAAGTTTTATTACTACAGAAGATAATTTTCTTATGTTTGCTAACCCATCACTCAAAGACTTTCTTGAGTTATGGGTTTTATCTAATAAAAGTGTAATCCTCGATCTTTTATCTGCAGCGACTAAGCTTAAACAATGTCAAATAGTTTGGCTTATATTTTCTATCCATCCTGCACATGAGGAACTTTTTTTAGAAACTCAAGAAACATTTATTACGAATTTAAAACGGTTAAAAAACAGCCCTCCTAATATCTTAGAGAGACACTCCCAGAGTCAATATTTGATCAATAATGATTTAAGTTATCCATATCGTTTGCATCTTTATTTGAATTTATTTGCGAAATTTAAAAACTTGGATTTATTAAATTTAATGAAGGAGACATTGGACTCTGCTATATCGGCTAACCCAATTCAAATAGGATATATAGATGACTGGGTAGATGTGGGAGTGAATATGTTAGAGAAATTGGATAGAAATGTTTTAATTAATTCAATTTTAGTTCAAATATCGAACATTATAGTTTCTTTCATCAAAGGAATAGACAACATAAATGATTTCTATTGCCTAATTAGTGCCTTGGATACGGGGTTAATAAATAAGAGCAATAAGGAAAGAGTTAAAGAAACTATTGAGGAATTCATAGAGAATCAAGTTGAAGACGAGATTTGGGAATGTAATAACTCGACAGAATTAAATGATTTTAAAATGACTTTTGAAAGTGTTATTGAGTACTTTGAAATCAATGCTGATATGACAATAAGCCACATTGATGGGAAATTCATAGCGATTGATGAAAATGAAGCTATGCGGGCGGATTATGATCAGGAGGTTTGGAGGGAAAGGCGATATGAAGAAAAATATGAGGAACAAGAGGAGCAAACGGAACAGCAGTCTATAGACGACTATTTCCAAAATTTGGATGATCGCTAAATTAAACTTTGAAATTCAATTCCGACCAAACTGAGGCATCCAACCGCAATAAATTTATCATATGCATCTGGATCAATATCGGCAACCTCTTTAGGTGAGACTTAGAGAAGCTTTGGAAATATATTCATAAAGGGGGCAAGTTTGACTGTAAGCGAATTAATTGTCGCAAGCAGATATCCCTATAATTTTCGTTTCCAAGTAAAGCTCCTTTTACTTTTCTATTTCCAAAATCAACAATTCAACTAACTCTAAAAAATCTCTTCTGTGCAAATCTTTTTGCTCGAAACCTTCGCAAATTTCTTTAATTTCCGTACTCTCAATTTTATTTCGCATTTTTTCTAAATTCTCTTTTCTGATTCTTTGTATTATTGACTGCCTTTCCTCCTCCGAAAAATTTTTCCAATTTTCAAACTGATCTTCGGTTAAATCTTCTTGGTACCATTTGAAAGTCTTCCAAGAATAAAAATAGTTTAAAATAATTTGAATTGTTTCTTCTTGTTGAGAAATTTCTTTCTCTTTCCTCATTTCAGCAAGTTCATCCTCAGAGCTCGACTGAAAAAAACTTATGCTTGAAATAAAAAAATTAGGCTCTTTTTCCAGGGCATTTTTTATTTCTGTTGAATGAAACAACATCAAGAAGGCTTTGAATAATGATGAGTGCACATTTGGGAAAATGCCATTAATTACTGCTGATAAATCATTATCAAATTGAGCATCATTATCCTTCTTAAATATTCGTTTTCGCGACCACTTTACAAACTCATCCAAAATAAATTTCGAATTCCAATTATCAATGTTTGCCGTTGATATTTTCCAATCTTTGGGGAAATAATGTTCCCAAATATCATAATTTGATGGCGCTTTATCTATTTCATTAAAAAAAGTTGGGTAGAAGCTTGAATTGATCCCTTTTATATATTGAGAATATTTTTTTCTCTCATTTTCATTTTCAATGTTTTTTAATTTTTTTTCACATTCTTTAATATGTTGTTCAAAGTAAGTAAAAAGTTGGTATGGTGCATGCACATCTTTTAGCAATGACTTGATAACTGCTTGGAAGAACCCGGTCCTAAAATAATGCCAATTCCAGAAATAATCTGTTTTTGAGTTATTTTTTTTAAATATACTCAAAGCCATTTTCCTAAAAGTCGGGAAAAATCTTTCTGAAAATAAATTTTGAATTCTTTTTTCGAGTTGACTAGTTTTTAATCGAGATTGATGACAATTCCAAAAAATTTCATTCCACTCAAAAACTTTTGGTAAAACATGATCACCAGTTGAAAAAACGTCTCGTTTTTCAATATTATCCACGTAAGTTTTGGAAAGCTGGATTGCAAGTTCAAATTTTTCAAATTTTATAGCGTCATCAATGTGAGATGTGAAAATTTCCGTAAACTTTCTCTCATTAGCATCTGAGTTTTCAGACCAAAAAGACTTCCACGCGCGCTTCATTTTTTCAGCTTTTTCTTTGTTTCTATATTTGAGTAATTTTGAAAAGCATAATTTTTTCAAAAATGTTATTTCAAATTCAGGCTTATACCCTTCTGAAAATCTTAATATTTTCTGAAATGGTAACCAAAAGAGAGAAATTAAAAGGAAAAGCGCAATAATGGAAAACATTTTTGCCGATGTTGGAATATCAGTTCCCGAAAAAAAAGCAAAGAAACCTATGCTTCCTATTGCAAGCCAAAAAACTTTTTTTGTCCCTAAAACTTCATCGCTTAAAACCATTTTTTCAAATTCGCTTCTTTTTCTCTCATTCTTTGAATTTAAAATATCTGTTAAAAAAACAATCGCAAACGGGATGAAGATTGCCAAAACACCCAAAGTTATATTCTGAAAAAGTGACGGATCAAGATTTTTCAAATACGGTTCGGCAAATTTAATGAAATTCTGGAAAAACTTAATTACTATTAGTGACGGATCAAGACTTTCCAAATACGGTTCGATAAAATTAACAATATTTTGGAAAAACTTAATTAATATTTGCGAAATTGATTCGATCATAACTTTACATAAAGGGGGCAAGTCGCCTTTTGACTACAGGTAAAAAACAGAACGTCCTATTATACAATTTTGCTCTCTACCATTTACCCAATCTTTCGTTATAAACCAAGTATTTCATATCTCTTATTTACAAAATCCATGATTTACAAATTTGGATTATTCCCAAAATGGTACTAAAGTGCGGTATTACGAAACTGCACTTTTATCTCCGTCCTCAAAATTAATTGCCCACAATTTGCCCACAGCAAAGGGCATAAAAAAAGAGCTGAACAAATCCATCTGGATTCAAACAACTCATATTAAGTCAATAGTTTGTGGAAGCCCAAGTGTAACGATTAATTAAATTATCACCGGCCTCTCACGCCGGAAACAGGGGTTCGATTCCCCTTGGGGCTACTTGTTTTATAAAGAGTTAAGCGGCTTTCCGTTTCTCTTGTTTGTCTAATTGGCTACAGGTTGTCTACAACCAT
>JAJCYN010000336.1 GCA_029262915.1 Flavobacteriales bacterium | reverse complement strand
TGATCCTGACCCTCATGTACGCAGACTTTGTACAGAAGGCACGCGTCCAAGGTTGCCTTGGGCTATGAAAATCGATTCTTTTGTTAAAGATCCAACTCCCTGCATTCCTATTTTGGAGCACTTAAAGAACGATCCTGATTTGTATGTGAGGAGAAGCGTGGCCAACCATATTGGTGACATTGCAAAAGATCATATGGATTTAGCACTACAACTTTGCGAGGATTGGTTAAAGGATGCCTCTCCTGAATTGAAATGGGTAATTCGACACGCAGTAAGAAATCCTTTTAAAAAGGGAAATGAACGGGCCACTCAGCTGAGAAAAGATGCAAAGTAAACGCTTTACTTACAGATAAATGGATACAACATTGGTATATGAAACAGATAGATTGCTCATTCGTCCAACGAATGTTGAAGACGCATCCTTTATTCTGGAACTGCTAAATACCCCCAAATGGTTAAAGTACATTGGCGATAGGCAGTTAAACACTATAGAAGATGCAGCGGCTTACATTGAAACTAAAATGTTGCCTCAGTTGCAACTATTAGGTTTTTCTAATAACACGGTAATAAGAAAAAAGGATGATGTGAAAATAGGCACTTGTGGTCTTTATGATAGAGTTGGTTTGGATGGTATTGACATTGGCTTTGCTTTTTTACCACAATACGAGAAACAAGGATATGCCTTGGAAGCCGCTAACAAAATTAAGGAGGCGGCCATTAATGACTTAGGAATAACGCAGCTTTCAGGGATTGCTACCCAAGACAATATTGCATCGCACCGACTGCTGGAAAAATTGGGACTAAGACTTGTTGGTCCAATTCACATACCTAATGATGATGATGAGTTGTTACTTTTTAGTTTGTAACTCCTACCCCACTTTAAACAAGTTATTAAATGATTATTGAGAGAGGTAGTAAATCTCCATCCGTAAAAAAAACGGATTGTATAATGGATATTGAAATGGTACATTTACTTAAATTTTATAAAGATGAAAATTATTAGCACCAAAACACTCTTATTTATTTCAATGGCTGTTTTTCTTTTTGTATTCACACAATGTGGAGACGATCCAGAACCAGATCCAAAGCTGAAAACAATTTCTAAAGAATGTATAGATTTATGGAGTGCAGCAATGAAAACGGTTAAAAAGAATAAAGTGCTGACTTCTGATGAATATCAAGAGTTAATTAAAAAATGCCCGGATTTTAAGCTTCTCTTTTTTAAGATTGTTGAAGACAATACCTATAAACCAAAAACCACTGCCTTAGGTAACTTAGAAACATTCAGGAAATGGAAAAAAGAGGCTGATGAAGTCACCAAGAAAAAGCAAAAAGAAGAAGAGGAAGCTAGGGCAAGAGACCAAGCAAATTTTGATAGGAGTCATAGCGGAAAGGCACATACAGCTTGCGAATGCTGGAGTATGACCGCTTATGGTAAATATAAAGACGGAACTAAGATAAAAATTACGGCCAAAACTTTGGCTACGGCTACTAAATTACCTAAGCCTAATTTAACCCTAGTCGCTGCTAGTGGAAAAGAATTAAAGGGACTACATCAATACAAAGAAAATCTTACTTGTTGCACTTTTGAGCATTTCTCCAAATATGTTCAAGTGGCACATGCTTTACCTAAAGGAAAAGGTAAAAAACCAGTTTACTCAGGTTCAACACATGGTTCCGACAGAAGCTTCGCTATGGGAGAATATGACTATTGGATTACCTTAACCTCTACTCCAAACAATTACGGCTGGGAATTTTCTAATGGTATAGGAAAATTTGGAGTGCACAAAAAGAGGGAATTTGAAGTAAGGGAAGTTTTTGGTAACCTAACTCCATTGAAAAGCGGTCTTGGAAAAATTGAAATGAACATTAATGGTACCAACTGCCCTACTAAAACCCTTTATTATGAAGTGGTTAGCGAGACCGATTAGGAATAAGCATTCAATACCCTGAAAAACCACATTTAAAATTAGAAAAGGTTTAAAAAAAGTTTTTAGTAATTTTAAAGGATGCGCTTATTACTTCTAATTACAACCGTTTTATTCCTTTTGGCTTGTAACGAATCGAACCCCGAAAGTACACCACCTGATACTACTGATGCTGTTTTAAATGATACGATAAACGAATTGTTACCTGAACAACAAAAAGTGGTAGATTCGCTTAGAACACATTATTATAAAGGAAAGGGGATTAGATAAGCGGCAGCCATAAGTTGAAAACAACCGTTACGACAAAAATGAGTTGACTAAAAATACCGTAAGATTGTCGTTGAACAACCGAGCGACCAGATTTGTTTTATCCTTAGTTTTACTAAAAAACCATGCACATGAAGTTAAACGGTAACAAAATTAAAGAAGCCAGAAAGTTAAATGGATTAACCCAAGAGGGACTTGCTGAGCTAACCAAGATGAACCTAAGAACCATTCAACGAATAGAAAGCAGTGAAAGTGTTCCTAACGGGAGTTCCTTAAACTTAATTTGTGAAGCCTTAAAGATTAACATCGAAGATGTGGTGGTAAAGGATAAAAGTAAAAAAGAGGTAGGCTCTTTTATTATCAATGGCATCTTTTTAATCATCCTAAATTTTATCATTGTTACCATTTTTGGGTACTTAATTGTTAACCACAATGCCACCTTTGAGAGCCAGGTAGGTGCTCTTTTACTGGGATTCTTTATTCCCATTTTTATTGTCCATAAAACACAGCACATGACACGAATAGAAAGAATGTTGAAATTTGGGAGTGGCTTATTAATTTATATGATAATAGGTTCATTTAACGTTAAATTACCTGTAATAATAATGACTGGCTTATTGCCAACTACCATAGTTTTATTAGGAACCTTATACTATGGAAGGTCGTTAATTAGTAAAAAATAACTGCTGGCTCATTCTTATAATTCTTCACTGCCCTTTACTTCTTTAACTATTTATAGCTACATTTAACGCATTGTAAACCATTCGTAAATGAAAAAACCAATAATTATAACTATTGCCTTACTTCCTGTCTTGTGCATGGGACAAGGGAAAGGATCAAAAAAAATTATCAATAGCGATAGTCTAGGGTATAACGAAGAGTTCTATATAATTAAGAAAAAACCTAGCGTTAAGCATGGAGAATATAAGAAACTAACTAAAAAGAATGGGATAGCCTTTGAAAAAGGTTTTTATAAAAACGGGAAACGCGATGGTAAATGGACCATTAAATTACAAGGTAATTCCCAAGTTTACTCCACTGGCAGTTATCTTTCAGGAAAAAAAATAGGACAATGGAATTATTATTTTGATAGCAAAGTAGATCAGATTTACGACCACACTTCAAATAAAGTTATCAGTTCCAAACGAGAGAAAGGAAAGCTTGATTACATTGGAGGGAAAACCCTTATCCAAACCTTTATGTCAGGAACCCTAGTTTATAACGAAAGTGCAAAAAAAAGAGGTATTAAGGGAAAAGTTTATCTCACTTTTGATGTAAACAAAAAAGGTGAAATACATAATGCAGTAATTACCAAGGGCGTGCACGAATTGTTAGATGTGGAAGCCTTACGAGTAGTTCGGCTCATCCCTTCTTCATGGGTGCTTCCTATGAAAGCCGGATTTCCTACCAAGGGATCTTTTAGCTGGGAAATTAATTTTGGATCGAGGTAAGTGCAAAACAATTTGGTGTAAATATTTAGACTAAATTCTACTTTTTATTTAATTATTTTCATCCGAACTTTAACCGATTGTTTGGTGTTTTATTTATGGTTATCTTAGGGCTTTAATACAAACTATATGCACGCAGCGTTTTCAAGAAATCCAGTATTCCCTATTATAATGCTAATCCCTGCAGTGTTGTTTGGGTTTACAACCATACTACAATTTTCTATGGGTAGTCCTGTTGCATTTTTTACCTTGATAGCAGCTGCCCTATTTTTTATTAATTCCATCTGGTCGTTTAATACTCCTATTGTTAAAATTGATGCGACTAAGTTATTTGTAAACGAGGCACTCTTTAAACAAAAAGAGTACTTGCTTACTGATATTGAGAAGTTTGAAAACCCAAAACCCAAATTATTGTTGCTGCACATTCGCAACAAGTCCGTTACAAAAATTAGGTTAGACCTAATGAAAAGTGATGACCGTTCGGCTTTTTTAATTATCCTAAAGGATGTGGAGAATGAATAAGGTAAGCACATTTCGCTACCTTTATGTCTGCTTTTAGGTGGAGCTAATGGTGTTTGTACGTCATTGCGAGTGAAGTAAGTGTAACGAAACGAAGCAATCTCTCCGTTAATGGGAGCTAGATTGCCGCAGTCGTGCCTCCTTCGCAATGACGGGTGTATTATTGGATCTCATCAAATAAATCATTCCACTTTGGATTGATGCTTTCAATAAGTTCAATCTTTTTCTTTCTCGATCCAGCTTTAATCCTTTTTTCTTCGGCAATAGCTTCTTCAATTGAAGGGAACCCTTTATAATAAACTAATTTTTTAGTATTGTATCTTGCTGAGAAACTATTAGGAAAACGCTTTTCTTTATGATCGTAAACTCTTGTTTTTAAGTTACTTGTTACACCAGTATATAAAACCGTATTTCTTTTATTTGTCAAGATATATACTGCTCCTCCTCTTTCCATTATTTTATTGGTTCGTCATTGCGAATTTACTTTTTT
>JAJCYN010000335.1 GCA_029262915.1 Flavobacteriales bacterium | reverse complement strand
TTTAAACAGAATTAACAAAGCTTTCTCTAGATTAGAACAGGAGTTTGAACGTGAACCCTCGGCAGATGAAATAGCTGAATCATTAGAAATAGAAAAAGAAAAAGTAACCGAATCTCAAAAAATATCTGGAAGACATGTTTCTATGGATGCTCCTTTTAAAGACGGAGAAGATGGAACTCTGTTAGATGTGTTATCTAACGGAAACTCACCAAAAACAGATGTGAGTTTAATGAATGAATCTTTACAAGAAGAAATAAAACGTTCATTATCTACACTAACAGAAAGAGAAAAGGACGTTATAATGTTGTTTTTTGGAATTGGAATTCCACATCCACTTTCACTAGAAGAAATAGGTGAAAAATTTGGATTAACGAGGGACCGAGTAAGGCAAATAAAAGAAAAAGGAATTAGAAGATTAAGGCACACATCAAGAAGTAAATTATTAAAATCATATTTAGGCTAAATTTAAATGGAAGTGTTAGAAAACAAGAGAACAGCTTACGAAGAAAAATTAAATCAATATGTAAGTGATGAAAGAGCTGCTGTTGATCTAATTAGTTCTATAGGTCATTTAATGTATGACAAATCAATTGAATTAATTTTGTTTAGAAACCCTTTAGTTAACAAAAGTACTTCACAAGTATTAAATCTACACAAAAAAGCAAAATCAATCGCTTATAATCCAGTTGGAATACACGATACTTGTGCATTAGCTAAAGAATTAATAAATTTAGATTTGGCTCCATCAAAATTAGATATAGGAAAGTTAGCCAGTGAGTGGAGTATTGAAAAAACTAATTTTAATAGTCCATCCGAATTCTTAATAAATAAGTTAGCTGGATTTGAAAATACTGATGACCATAACATTATACCAAAAGATGTAGTATTATATGGTTTTGGTAGAATTGGTAGATTAGCTGCCAGAGAATTGATAAAACAAGCTGGAAAAGGCCAACAATTACGCTTAAAGGCTATTGTTACTAGAACTGTAAATAAAGATACTATTATTAAAAGGGCTGCATTACTTAGAAATGATTCTGTTCATAATGAATTTCAAGGAACTGTTGAATAAGATTATGAAAACAATGCCCTCATTATTAATGGCCAGATTGTTAAAATGATTGAAGCAAAAAATCCAGAAGACATTGATTACACGAAATATGGAATTAGTGATGCGCTGATTATTGATAATACTGGAGTATTTAATAACAGAGAAGCATTAAGCAGACATTTAAAATCAACAGGAGTTAGTAAAGTATTATTAACTGCCCCTGGAAAAGAGGTTCCAAATATTGTTTATGGGATAAACGAGAATGAATTGGATTTAGATAATGAAAATATTTATTCTGCTGCATCGTGTACAACTAATGCTATAGCACCAATCTTGTACACCATTGAAAATTCATTAGGAGTTGTTAAAGGACATATTGAAACAGTTCACGCATATACCAATGATCAAAACCTATTAGATAATATGCACAAAAAACCTAGAAGAGGTCGTTCTGCTGCTATTAATATGGTGATAACATCTACTGGAGCAGGCAATGCCGTTACTAAAGTAATTCCAAGTTTAAAAGATAAATTGACTGCAAATGCTGTTAGAGTTCCTACTCCTAATGGGTCTTTAGCAATTTTAAATCTAAATGTATCTAAAGAAACTTCGGTCGATGCTATTAATGAAATTGTAAAAAAAGCTGCTTTAGAAGGCGATTTAGTGAACCAAATTAAATATGAAATTGATCCAGAATTAGTATCAAATGATATTATAGGTAATATTTGTTGCTCTGTATTTGACAGCAATGCAACAATTGTTTCTAACGATAAAAAAAATATTGTACTTTACATATGGTATGATAACGAATTTGGTTACACAAAACAAGTTATTAGACTAGCTAAATACGTTGCTAAAGTTAGAAGGCTAATCTATTATTAGAATAAAATTGAAATTTATTAAAAGCTCATCTGTCAATTGGCGAATGGGCTTTTCTTTTTAACATACAATGGCTGATCCAAAGAAAAGCAATCAACTAAATAATATTATTTCAGACCTTTCTTCATCTAACGAGAAAAAAGTGTTTACCGCATTGAAACAATTAAGAAAACACGGAAAGAAAGAAGCTATATTACCATTAATTAATACCCTTCATATCACCAAAAATGAAGAAGTAAAAAATCAAATAACAAGTTTATTATTTGATTTAAAAGACCAATCTGTAATTGAAGAACTAATTAAAGCAATTAAAGACGATAAGTATACTGAAGAAAAACCCGTATTAATTTCTATCTTTTGGCAATCTTCTTTAGAGGCTAGTGAGCACATTGCTACTTTTGTTAAAGAAGCCATTAAAGGTGATTATATGGTGGGTATAGAAGTACTAAGTGTAATTGATAATTATGACGCCACATTTCAGGAAACAGAAATTGAAGATCTTAAATTTGACTTGGATGAAGCCATACAACTAGAAGAAACTGAAAAAGTAAATCTTTTAATATCTATTCGATCTGCAATAGATTCATTAAACCTGGAGTTTTAACATTGTTGCTGTAACAAAAAAATGCTCACTAATTTAGTGAGCATTTTTTAAATCTTATTTAATAAAGAATTTTATTCGGAAGAACCTCCTCCAATTCGTATTCCAATTTTCACCGCCAATCTTAAATCAACTGGCAATTCATTTCCAATGAACGGAATATAATCATCTTCATTAAATTCAGCTTCAGTTAAACCTTCTACTACAGAAGCACTAAAACTAACATCATTCATAATAAACTTGCCAATTCCACCTGTTACTTCTAAAAATATAGCACCTTCTGTCTTCCATTTATACCCCAACATAGCTCCCAAAGATATACCTGTTGATGTAACATCAGTTTTACCTGTAACCAATAATAGGTTATCATTTGGGTCAATCCCAATATATGTATTATCACTGGAACTAGACGTTCTAAATTTTCCATATAATCCAAAATAAACACCATCATTTCCTTTATTTGGAGTTAAAAAGGCTTTGTATTCTGGAATAATATTCATTTCTGAATAATCAATCTCTCCGTCAATAATCGAGTATGCATTTTTTCCATCACTAAATGTATTGTTAGTAGAAAAATTGACATTTATTCCGACAGAATTACTGCTGTTTATCGCATATTCATACCCAATTCCATATTTCGAAAAGGCAAAACCCAAAGCATCAAGACTGATATCATGTTGGGCCTTTAATGTAATACTTGATAAAAGTATTGAGGCAATTATTAATTTTTTCATAATGTTAAATTTAGAAGCAAATAACTATTATACTACCAAAGTGATTTATAAGTTACATTTGCTTTAGGTCCTTTACCATAAGCAACACCTATATCTCTAATCGCTTTTATTCTTTCACTTTCTTGCTGCTGATCTTTTACAATATACTTCCATTCTCTAGCATCTATTTGCTTCACTTTAGCAGCAATTTTGTTTGACAAAGTTCTTGCTTGTCCAACACAAGAAGCACCTGGATCTATAGAAGCTAACATTGCTCCAGCTTCTTCAGCAGCAGCCATATCTTGTGAAGCATTCCAAATAGCGGTAGCTTTCTGTAGTTTTTCTTTACAGTCTTTATCAATTTGTTTTTTATAGATTGGTTTAATCGCATTCATAGCTTTTACATAACACTCTTCACAAGCACTTGGTACAGCCGCTAACATAAATATTGCATGTTTAAACTTACCTTGGTCTGCCAAAGAATTAGCTTTTTTGATAATTAAATCACAATTGTCTTTATAGTACTGAATAATTTTTTCTTTACCATTTTTAACAAATGCTTGTATTTCAGGATTCTTTGGGCTTATTCTTTTAAGACCAGAGATGTAAGCTTTGTTCTCATTAGTACCAACTCCTTTCACTGAAATTGTAGTACTAGCAAATACAGTACCTTCAAAACCATCTCCTATGTATAGGGTAACATCCAAATTATACGCATGCATTGGTGGTGGTCCTGGCAAAATATCTTTGCTCATAACGGTAATGTTCGCAGAGATTATAAACCTTGTATTATAAGGACTTCCTCCTAGCCCATTTTTTGTAACCACTTGTTTTAATCTGTTGGTCAACATTTTTCTTGCCGAAGCAGGCATTCCTTCTATTTGTGAAGGAACCCATGATGTTAACATAATTCTATTTTCATCTTTTGATGCAGATGATTGAGCGAAACTCATAGTGCTAGACAACATAATAGCTGCCACTAGCAGTATTTGATTAATTTTTCTCATTTTCTTATTTTTTAGTTTTTTAATTCTTATTTACCT
>JAJCYN010000334.1 GCA_029262915.1 Flavobacteriales bacterium | reverse complement strand
AAAGCAATTGTAATTGATGATGCTTAAGCACCAGCATATTTAAATAGAGGAATTGCCAGAGAAATGCTAAGACAAGAAGATAAGGCTTGTGAAGATTGGAATAAGGCTGCTTCACTAGGATTAAAGAATGGAAAAACATTTGCTCAACAAAGTTGTAATTAATAAAAAGACATTATTCTCAAGTTATGAAAAAATATATAAACTTATTTACATTAATATTTGTTGTTGCGTTAGTGCAAGCGCAAGATATTCCTTTTGATAAAAAAATATTCAAAGAACGTAAAGATGAATTCAAAATAGCAAAAAAAAACCTAGATGCAGGAAATGAAATTTTTGATGTTTATCCAAAAAGCTATCTTGATGTCAACGATGCGGAATACATAAATAGAAAAATTTATTATCGAGAAGCCTTACCTATTCTCTTTAAGGCTAACAAATTTAATTCAAACAATGCTGAATTAAATTATAAAATAGGAAGATGTTACTTAATGTCATCAGTATATAAAGAAGAATCTATCCCCCATTTCCTAAAAGCGTTAAAGCTTAACCCAAATGTATCTCCTGATATTCAATATCATTTAGGAATAGGTTATCATTTATCTATGAAATTTGATAAGGCAATTGCATCTTTTAATAAGTACAAAACAACTCTAGTATCAAAAAACCCTGCTGAGCTAGAAGATATTAATAAAAGAATTGAAGAGTGTAAAACAGCAAAAAAATTAATAGCCAAACCTGTTAGGGCATTTATTGACAATTTTGGTAGACCAATAAATTCTAAATACCCAGAATATGGAGCAATAATTTCTGCTGATGAATCTGTAATGATGTTTACTTCTAGGAGAAACACTTCTACAGGAGCAAATAAAATGGAAGAAGGTTCAACTGACTATTTTGAAGATATTTACATTACCCATAAAAAAAATGGTAAATGGACTACCCCCGAAAATATGGGAAGTCAAATTAATACTGATGGACACGATGCTACAACAGCCGTTGCTCCTGATGCTCAGAGCATGCTTATCTATAAAGACACCAAAGGAGATGGTAATTTATACGAATGTAAATTAGTTGGTAATGTTTGGTCTAAGCCAAAAAAAATGAATAAATATATAAACACGAAGCATCATGAATCATCTGCAAGTTATTCAAACGATGGGAAAACACTTTACTTTGTAAGTAATAAACCCGGTGGATTTGGACATCATGATATGTATATTACTAAATGGGATAATATAAAACAAGATTGGGGAGAAGCCAAAAACTTAGGGCCTACTCTTAATACTAAATACAATGAAGAGGCTGTATTGATTCATCCAGATGGAAAAACGCTTTATTTTAGTTCTCAAGGGCATAAAACAATGGGAAATTATGATATTTTTAAATCTACTTTAAATGATGATGGAAGCTGGAGTACACCAGAAAATATGGGATACCCTATTAACACGGTAGATGATGATGTGTTTTTTGTAATTAATGCCAGTGGTAGAAGAGGTTATTATTCTTCCTTTAAAGCTGATGGTCATGGAGAAAAAGATATTTATATGATTACCTTTTTGGGTCCAGAAAAACCTTTTCAATTAAACTCAGAAGATAATTTACTGGCAAGTATTGCCAAACCCGTAAGTGAAAAAGTAATTGAAAAGCAAGTAGATGCTTTAACTAAAAGAATTACCATCTTAAAAGGTGTGACAAGTGATTGTAAAACCCTGAAACCCGTTGGTGCATCATTAGAGTTAATAGATGTTGATGAGAATAAAACGCTGGCAACTTTTGAATCTAATGCAACAACAGGTAAATATTTAGTTTCATTACCGTCAGGTAAAAATTATGGATTAATTGTAAGAAAAGAGAGTTATTTATTTCATTCCGAGAATTTTAATATTCCAGAAACTGCGGCTTATCAGGAAGTTGAAAAAGATATATGTTTAAAGAAAATCGAGGTAGGAAGTGTAATTGTTTTGAAAAATATTTTTTATGATTACAATAAAGCTACTTTACGTGATGCCTCCAAAAATGAGTTAGATCGCTTAACAAAACTACTAAAAGAGAATCCTACTATTAAAATTGAACTCTCAGCTCATACCGATTCTAGAGGAGGAAATGCTTATAATGAAAAACTATCACAACGTAGAGCACAATCATGCGTTGATTATTTAATTAAAAAAGGTATTGCTACTGACCGATTAGTTTCTAAAGGTTATGGTGAAACGAAATTAATTAAATCAGATGCTGAAATAGCCAAGCTCAAATTTGAAGATGAAAAAGAAACTGCTCATCAAGAAAATAGAAGAACTGAATTTAAAATTATTGCTAAATAACCCCTGTAATAGTTAAATTTTATGCCCAAAAAATACCATATTAAATGAATTTACTATATTTGGACTTTAAAAATTAACTTATTACAATGAAAAAAGGAACAGTAAAATTCTTCAATGGTTCAAAAGGATTTGGATTCATCATAGAAGAAGAAGAAAAAACAGAGTATTTCGTACACGTTAGCGGTTTAATTGATGAAATTAATGAAGGCGATAATGTTGAATTCGAATTACAAGAAGGTAGAAAAGG
>JAJCYN010000333.1 GCA_029262915.1 Flavobacteriales bacterium | reverse complement strand
GAAAGAAGTTTAGATGGTATTAATTTTCTTCCTATACAAAAAATTAATGGTGCTGGTAATAGTAACCAAGAGTTAAGCTATACAGAACGTGACGATCTCCCCTATTTAAATGGTGTATCCTATTATCGATTAAAACAAGTTGATTTTGATGGAGTCTTTTCATACAGTACAATTAGAGCTTTAAGTGCAGAAAGAGATATAGATATACTGTCACTTTATCCTAATCCTGTAATTGGGAATCTTACCTATACCATTAACTCATCAACAGCTAAAGAAGTTAAAACAAATATATTTAATAGTATTGGTCAAATCGTTTTATCAAGTTCCAATTATATTGATAAAGGAATCAACGAGTTACAAATAAATGTAAGTAATTTAAATTCTGGACAGTATGTTATAGAAGTTTTATCTGATACCCATATAGCTCATAAATCATTTATTAATAGAGAATTTTAAGTAGGATTTTACGGACAAATTTTTACCCCTTAAAAATGTATAGATCAAGATATTCGTTTCTATTTTTATTGTTATTAGTCAGTTTTTCGGGCCAGTCTCAAATGGTTTTCCCAACCGTAGTAACAACTTTACCTTCCGTTTTAAATGAAGTATCCGGAATACAATATGAAAATAATGTAATATGGGCTCATAACGATAGTGGAGACTTACCAAGAATCTTTAAATTAGATACGCTTGGGAATATGATGGATACAGTCTATCTTAAAAATACTACTGCTGTTGATTATGAAGACATAACCACAGATACCTTTGGAAATTTTTACATTGGTGATTTTGGTAATAATGCAAATGCACGAACAAATTTAATGATTTATAAAATCAATAACTCATTAATTAATAGTTCTGACACAGTAGGAGTAGATTCAATAAGTTTCCTATATCCAGATCAAACACAATTTCCACCACCAACTTCACAACAAAATTTCGATTGTGAAGCTTTTTTTCATTATCAAAATAAACTCTATTTATTTACCAAACATAACAATAATAGCTCTTACACAAAATTATATTCAATACCAGATAGTGCAGGAAATTATGTTGCTACATTACTTGATAGTTTTTTGTTAGCTAATCCAGTAACTGCTGCCGATATTAGTGATGATGGGAATTCTATTGTTTTATTATCCTATGGAAAAATTGTATTGTTTCAAGGAGTAAGTTTCCCAACAATATTTAATAGTAACATAACAGAGTTAATTATTCCTATAACTCAAACAGAAGGTATATGTTTTGGAAAAAGTAAGAGCGAGCTTTTTATTACTGATGAATTTGCTTTTGGTTTAGGAGGAAACCTTTATGAATTGAATATCCAATCTTACTTAACATTTCTCAATAAGGTTAATAAAAACATAGAGAATACATTCACATTTTTTCCTAACCCAACAAAAGGACAAATTACTATTGAGTGGGATAATGAGTTTCTAAAATCAGAGGCAACAGACCTAAAGATATATACTATTCAAGGAAAACTTATAAAAACTCATTTATTGGTTAAAGAACAAAACCTCGATTTAAGTTACCTTAAAAAAGGAATTTACTTAGTTAAAGTTGGAGGAACAAAGATTATTAAAAGACTAATTATAAATTAATGATGAAAAGACAAATTGGTTTAATTTTTATTTCAATAATCTTTTGTGCTTATAATAATTCGATAGAAGCACAAACAGTTGTTTTTACAGAAAATTTCAATGCTGCAACTATTAATCCAGCAATTTGGACAACAACAACTTTTAGAGGGAGAGGACCTGGACAATGTGCAGGAACACCCTGTGTAAATCCTTGTGAAGGATGTAGTGGAATGTCTGCAACCTTATCAATGCCGGTAGGATGTTCAACCTTTGGAGCACAATTAAATGTTAGTGCATTTAGTTCAGGAGCAAACTGTAATAATGTTGGAAGTACTGCTAGAGTAACTTTAGCCCATACATTTGCTACACCATTATCAATTAGCAATCCCATTATAACTGTTTCAGGAAATAGGATACAAGCAAGTGGAGGTCCTTTTGAAGCAGCAAGAGCAGGAATCCGTTTTGATATTGATGGAATTGATGGTGCTGGAACTGCTCAAACTAATTTTATTGTATTTATTGAAATAGATAGACCTCCAGGGAATTTTGACCAAGTTAGAGATTGGTGTGCAGCGTGCACTCAGTCTGTTGGAACTAGAATGTTTATTGGAAATGCTGGTGCTTGTGCTAATAGAAATATTGATTTAAATGCAATTTTAGGATGGAATTGCGTAAAAGCAATAAATAATATGTCATTGATTGCTCAATCAGGTAATTGTGTTATTGGAGCTGCTAGTTCTGTAACTTATCGGTATTTGTTTGATGATATTCAAATTACTTCATTTCCAGTAGTTGGATGTTTTCCTTTACCTGTACAACTTCTATCATTTACTGCTAATTGGTATGGAGATAATTATGAAGCTGTAAAATTAGATTGGCAAACAGCTTCAGAAACTAATAATGATTACTTTGAAGTGGAAAGAAGTACTGATGCTATAAATTTTAAATCTGTTTTAAAAATTTCAGGAGCGGGAAATAGTAATCAGATTTTGACATATTCTGATTTTGATAAGTCTCCTATAGATGGTAAAGTAATTTACTATAGATTAAAACAAGTTGATTTTGATGGATCTATTTCATATAGTGGTGTAGAGGTTCTCTATTCAAAAAAGGATTTAAACATCATTTCTTTATATCCTAATCCTGTTGTAGATTACCTTACCTACAAAGTAAATTCGTCAACATCTAAAGAGGTAAAAATTAGTGTCTTTGATAATCTTGGACAACTTGTTTTATCTGAAAATATACATTTAAATAAAGGATTAACAGAGCAAAAAATCAATGTTAAAAATTTAATTTCAGGAAACTATATTATTCAGATTTTGTCTAAAATGAATATAGATCGTAAATCATTTGTTGTAAAATGATCATTAATCTTAAAAAATGACTACTGATATTCAACTTTTTTTGGTTTTCAAATAAAATAAAATTGTATCATTTTTAATTTACAGAAATAACTAAATAATCAAAAAACCGTTACTTTTTATAAATAATAAAATTATTACACTACTTATCCTTGTTGTGTTATTTATTTCTAATAAGTCATTAATAGCACAAATTTACATTAATGATAATTTTAGCTCAGGATTACAGGGATGGACATTTTCTAATGCTTGCGGGGTCTATTCTGGATTGACAACTGCAGGAACAGGTTCTCCTGCTCCCTCTGCCTGGATTAGAAAAAGTGGTTGTGGAGGATCAATATGTACTCCTAAATTATCGAAAACGATTGCAATTGCACCTGCTGCAACTCAATTTCTTTTTTCTGTTGATTATCGAGCCACATCTAATACTTCACTAAGTTCTGTAACAAGTGCTCGTTTAAATATAATTGATAACAATACAGGAACAAGCATTATAAATACTTGTTTAATTTGTGGTGGAACAACAGATTCTGGCTGGAGAAACTTTACTCAGACATTTAATATTCCTTGTAGTACAACTAGCATTACAGTAGAACTTTATTCTGCTGATGCATGGACAGCAACTCCTTGGTGTAGAGCTACTTATTTTGATAATCCTTTTTTAAATGTTACAACTACTGGTTCTGCGACATTACCTCCACCAGCGGCTATTACTGGGCCTACAGGAGTGTGTAATGGTTCTGTAGGAAATGTTTACACAATAGCACCAGTCGCTGGAGCTACCTCTTATACTTGGACAGTTCCAGTGGGATGGTCAATTACAGGAGGACAAGGAACAACATCATTAACAGCTACTGCAGGAGTTTTAGGGGGCAATCTTTGTGTAACTGCAAATAATATTTGTGGGAGTAGTGCTCCAACTTGTTTAGCTGTATCAGTTGGAACGGCAGCAACTATAACCAGCACACAAACTAATGTCAGTTGTAACGGAGGTAATAATGGTTCAGCAACTGCAATACCATCTGGAGGTTCTCCCCCTTATACCTATTCGTGGAATACCGTACCCATCCAAACAACACAAACAGCAACAGGATTATCTCTAGGAAATTATACAGTTACAGTATCAGCCAATGGATGTCTTTCAACAGCCAATGTAACGATCACCGAACCAGGAGTATTGACTAGTAGCATTTCAGCATCTACCAATGTAGATTGTAACGGGAACAATACAGGATCAGCGACCGTAGTTCAAGCAGGAGGAACAGCAGGCTACACCTATTCGTGGAATACCGTACCCATCCAAACTACCGCAACAGCAACAGGCTTATTAGCAGGGAATTATACC
>JAJCYN010000332.1 GCA_029262915.1 Flavobacteriales bacterium | reverse complement strand
TGGTATTTCAATACCTGAAGAAGTAAATTCTATTTGTTTGGTTTTATTTTCTACAACTTCCAACACATCATATAAATCCGTAACAGGATAAAAAATGCTTTCTATATTATGAAAACCATCGTCTCGTTTTTGAATAACATTTAACCCTATATTTATTTTAGCGTTTGGAAAGCTTATCATTTCGATGATTAAAATTTATACTATTTTTGACCACAAAGTTAATTGAAATGCTCCCATTTTTAAGAAAAATTTCTTTAGAACAATTTCCCTTTATCTTAATAACCTTTATTGGTACAATATTATTTAGTTATAATATATTTAATTCACCGTTAACTACAGATGAATTAAGTGCAATTTATAGATCAAATTACAACTCATTATCCGATGTTTTTAAGTACAGCATTGTAAAAGACGTTCATCCTCCTCTAACCCAAGTATTTTTATATTTCTGGTTAAAGGTATCTAACACTAATATTTTTTTTATAAAACTCCCATTTTTATTAATGGGAATTGCTTCCATCTTTTTAATATTTAGATTAGCCAACAATTGGTTCAACAAAAATGTAGCCCTCTTGTCAACAGCTTTTTTTGTTTCCATCCAATTTGTAATTATGTATAGTCAAATTGCAAGACCCTACATAAGTGGTTTGTTTCTATGTTTAATTGTAGCCTTACAATGGACAAAGATGATAGAAAATAAGGCAAAAACACTCCACTATATTTTATACTTAGCGTTTGGAATACTGTCTGCTTACAACCATTATTTTGGAACATTGCAAATTGCAATTATTGGTTTAATGGGTATTTTCTTTATCCAAAAAAAGCAATTATTAAAATACATTACCGTTAATTTTTTAATTGGATTATGTTTTCTTCCTTTCATTACAATAATGATTCAACAAATGAATTATGATGGAATAGATTACCTCACTAAACCCAGTTTAAATTACATTTTAGATTACATCTACTATATATTCCAATACTCTTTATTGTCCGTTCTTTTTACTATATCAATAGTGGTCTATTCAATTGTAAAAACACAAAAAATAGTTAATAAAAAATATACTTTAATCACCTTTTCCTGCTTTGTTTTACCCATAATTATTGGACTTAGTTATTCTATTTCTGTCAGACCAGTAATGCCATTTAGGTCTTTACTATTCTCTTTACCTTTTCTTATTATTTTTATTTTTTCTTTTAGCCAAAAGATTAAGCCTGTACTGACTATTATCTTCTGTGGAATTATGTTAACCATTAATATATTTACATTAATCACTAAAAGAAATCATTATACAATTTTTGAAAAAGGAATAGCTAAAATTGCCGTTTCAAAAACCACCGAACTAATTAAAGAAGAAGAAAATCATTATGTCGTATTTAATACACCCGATTTTGATATCCAGTTTTATCAAAGACAATTCAATTCTAATTTTGATTACTCCAACATTTATGATAGCATTCCTTTACCTAAAGAATTTCGAGAAACACTTAAAAAACATGGCAATGAAAACATAATTGTTTTTAATCTTCCGCTAAATTTATTAAGTATTGTTAAAGAATACTATCCTAATCAGAGGTATCTTGATTATGGGTTTAACTATAATTTTTATTGCTTTTCCAAAACCAAAAACCAAAAAGAAATTACGTTAATAATTGACACTACTATGTCTTTTGAAAAAACAAACGATCAAAATCATCCTAACAATATAGTATTAGATTCTAATTTAACCAATCATTATTATCATTTTAATAAAGGTGAAGAGTGGGGGCCTTTACTGTCCATTCCTATTGGAAAATTAATTTCAAATAATTATTGTATAGTAGAAAGCAAAATAGAAGTGTTAAACCATAATAAGGAACATAATGGTCTTTTAGTCTTTGAAATAGTAAATGCTGAGAATTCAATAGCTTGGCGATCTTCTGATACAAAAGATTGGATAAAGCCATCCAATAATTGGCAAGATATGTACTTTTCTGTTCAATTAAATGAACTGATTAAAAAGAATCAATTAAATAATAACTTAAAATTAAACGTTTACTTTTGGAATCAAGACAAAAAAGCCATTTCTATTGACAATATATCAATTAAAATTTCTGAAGGAAACCATCTAATCTATTCACTCCTTGAAGATTTTCCGAATTAATTAAATGATTTAACAAATTTAGTAATTTAGCACCCTATTATTATTGGAAAAAGATGGCAGTATATTTAGATTTTGAAGAACCAATAAAAGTGTTAGAGGACCAATTAGCCGAAAACACTAAACTACAAGAAGAGAAAGGTGTTGATACAACCAAGATTATAAATGAAATAGAAAAAAAACTTAAACAAACAAGAAAAGAGATATACAGTAATCTTTCTGCTTGGCAAAAAGTTCAAGTTTCTAGGCATCCCGAAAGGCCTTATACACTTGGCTATATTGAAGCAATTACAGATGGTGAGTTCATAGAGCTACACGGAGATAGAACTGTGAAAGATGATAAAGCTATGGTTGGTGGTTTTGGAAGCATTGATGGTCAATCAGTAATGTTTATTGGACAACAAAAAGGCATAAACACAAAAATGCGTCAATACAGAAATTTCGGAATGCCTAACCCAGAAGGATATCGAAAAGCACTACGATTAATGAAATTGGCCGAAAAATTTAATAAACCTGTTATTTGTTTTGTTGATACTCCAGGTGCTTTTCCCGGATTAGAGGCTGAAGAAAGAGGGCAAGGTGAAGCTATTGCAAGAAATTTGCTTGAAATGTCCCAATTAACTGTTCCTATAATTGTAATAATTATAGGTGAGGGTGCTTCCGGTGGTGCCTTAGGAATAGGAATAGGTGATAAGGTTTTTATGTTAGAAAATACTTGGTATTCTGTAATTTCACCTGAGTCTTGTTCTTCCATACTATGGAAAAACTGGGATCATAAGGAAGAAGCTGCTGAAGCACTAAAGCTAACTTCTAGTGATATGTTTCAAAATAAATTAATTGATGGAGTAATTAAAGAACCCTGTGGTGGTGCTCATACTAATCCAAAAGAAATGTTTAGTATCGTTAAAAAGGAAATACTTAAACATTTAACAAAACTAAAAGAATGTGATAAGGACAAATTAGTTAATAAGAGAATTAATAAATTTTGTTCTATGGGTGTAATTAATGAATAACTACTTATTGTACCAAAAAACTACTTCTTTTATAATACTTGCATGCGTATAACTCCCTTTTAGAGCTTTAGAAGAATAATCATATACACTCAATAAATTTCCGTTTACAACAAATAATTCATTGGTAAAATCATCATACCATATTTTAGATGCACTAATCCCAGTTAAGTAAGGTAACGTAGAAAAACTATTTGCATTAATCAATGTAATATTGCCACCTTCCGCAACTAAATATACTCCGGCACTTATTTCAACACAATCATCAATTTGACCTACATTAATATTAAAGGGAGAAGAAGTTAAGCCTGTAGGAATATCATAAAAAATTAATTTACCCGATGATGAAACATCATTTGTAAATAAGACAATTGTATATGTCGTTTGGGAATAAATTCCTTTTATATCTTCATTTACTGTCACCTGCTGAACTTCAATCCCTGAAGCCATCCAGTAAAGAACAAGATTCACAAAACCACCTGATATTTGTTGCTGTTCTGTTACTAAATACGTATTATTATGAATCAACGCACTCTCCATATAATACCCTAAAGCTGAAAGAGCGCTATAATTACCAGCTCCATTCTTATCATATCCTTGTATCCCTCCATTACGTTTACCCATATACACACTTTGGTTAGCGTATAAAAACCCTAGATAAAAAGGTGTAGGAGGAGAAGTTATTATTGGAATATTCCACAATCCACTTCCAGAATTTAAATCAATAGCACTTACACTCCCTGTAACACTTGAAGCATGAATTAACTGTTGATTATAAGAATTAACCGCAGCCCCAATAAAATCTCCAAATATAGATTGGTAAAAATTTCCATTATAGGTATTATCCAAATAATAAACATCAGAATTAGTTCCTGTATTGCCAATAACAAATATTCCTTCCCTATTTTTAGGTGCTTCATTTAGAAATATTTCAACATATTTTGTAGTAGTATTTTCTCCATCATAAGCACTAATAGCAAAATTATATTGCCCTGATGCCAAATGAATATCATCAAAGAAATAAAGGACATTCAAATTATAATTACTAGTATTTGGATTCTCAGTAATTGTCGTAAGGACAGGTATATCATTAGCATTTCTTAAAGAAACACTAACTCTTTCTATATTCCTATCATCACTAATAGTTGCCATTACTGGTACAGTATCTATCCCGTTTATTTGCTGTAAATGTACTGGAGCATTTATTGTTATAATAGGTTTAGTTTCATCCTCATCTTTCTTGCAAGAAAAAAGAATA
>JAJCYN010000331.1 GCA_029262915.1 Flavobacteriales bacterium | reverse complement strand
CTTTAATTAAAAACTTAAATGAGCAAAAAATGGCAGCGTTTGTTGCAAACAAGTTGACGGAACGCGAAATATTCTATCATCAAAGCAAGTTCGTCATTGAAAATAACAATGTGAAAGTTGAGGATTTGATTAACTTATTTCAATAAACTGTAGAGCTCTTCCAACTCTTCTTTCTTTTCAACATAACCTAAATTGTCGTAAGTATAAATTAAATGTTGAATTAATCTTCTAATGATGGTTAGATTACTACAAGGAGTGTAATATTCTTTTTTCGGTTCTATTTTTAGCTGTTCTAAAAATTTATCAATATCATGGTTGCTAAAAACGGCACCTTTATTAAATACATTTAAGTAAAATAATGCGTTTTCTTTTTCTTCAGTATAAGCCAATATAAAATGAGCTGGAACATCTACACCATACATAGGTATCTTCAATTTATTGCAGATAGCTATATAAACGATACCTAAAGTAATGGGGTTTCCTTTTTTGGTTTCAATTACATTATTGAGATATGAGTTCTTTGGTGAATTAATGTTTTTGGTGTTTCCATAAAAACCGTGTACATCAAAAATAATTCTATTCAATACTTTAACTTTCTCCAGGGCAGTTAAATTATCATTTAATTCTAACCAAACATCTTGGGTTACTTGTTTAATGTAATCTCGTATTTTTATTTCTTCTATATCAGGGTATTGATATTTAGCAATAATAAGAGCACCATCAATTAAATCTCTTTCAGATTTTTTCCAATTAGTTAATTCTATTTTGATGTTGTCAAACTGAAGATGGTGTATGATGTTTTCTATCCTTTCTTGGAGCAGATGATCAAAAGAATTTTCCCAAGCACTTTCTAAGTGGGGGATAACGTCATCACCAAAAGAAATTAATTTATCGCTAATTTCATCAAATATTTTAGCGTCAGGATCATCTAAAAGACTAATTAGTGCTTGCAATTCTGTGTTTGACATATATCAAATATACGTTAGAAACACATTAAAGGTTTTGTAAGAAAGCGGACTTATTAACGTTATTGTGTTAACTGCTGCAAGGTTTGCTCTATTAGTTTCTGTACGGCAAGCTTGTAATTATTGCTTCCAGTACCAGAAAAACGATTAGCAATTATAGCACAAACTGTACATGCATTATGTCCTAAAACTCTCGATAAACCATATAAAGCAGAGGTTTCCATTTCAAAGTTAGTAATACGATAATTATTGTGATTAAAATCTCTTAGTTTTTCATTGAGTTGAGTTTCTTTTAGTGGAATTCTAAGAATTCTGCCTTGAGGGCCATAAAACCCTCCTGCTGTTGCTGTAATTCCTGAAATACAGCCGCCTTTTAGCCTGTCAAATAGCACAGGAGAACCCTTTACAAAATAAGGTTGAGCAAATTCTTTTCGGTAATTAGTCTGCTCATAAAACTGTCGAAGTAATTCAATTTCTTCAGTTGTTTGTTCAAATTGGTAATAGTTCATCAAGCCGTCTAATCCAAGTCCGAATTCAGAAATTAAAAAAGAATCTACTGGAATCTCCTCTTGGAGTGCACCAGATGTTCCAATTCTAACAATATTTAAAGCAGCATGCTCTTTTTTTATAGTTCTGTTTTCTAAATCAATGTTAACCAAAGCATCCAATTCGTTCAATACAATATCGATGTTATCAGTTCCCATTCCAGTTGACATTACGGTTAACCGTTTTCCATTCATGATTCCAGTATGGGTTAAAATTTCTCGATTAGCAACTTTATGTTCAATGCTATCAAAGTAATTTGAAATAATTTCAACTCTACCAGGATCTCCAACTACAATAATATCTTTAGCTATTTGATGCGGGTGTAATCTTAGATGATAAACACTATTATCATCATTTAATATTAATTCAGATGCAGCTATTTTACTCATAAGTAACTTTTAAGATTCCAAAGTTATAAAATTTAAAAAATAATATTGAAGTAAAGTATAATTTAATGAATACATAAACCTAAAAATATTTAATTAAATTCGCATCATAAAAACAAATTAACTATTGTTAAATGAAAATATTTAGTTTATTATTTTTAACTATAATTGTTTTTTCTTGTACAAAAACACAGTTTGATGATTACGAAACGTCTTCTGGAGAAGCAGATTTTTCTAATTATGTAGCTGTTGGCAATTCGTTAACTCAAGGTTATCAGGATGGTGGAGTTCACAATGAAAGGGAGCAACAAGATAATTCTTATCCCTCAATTATTGCAGGGCAAATGAAATTAGCAACACCAAGTTTAAATTTTATACAACCAACTATTACTGGTAGTGGAGCGGGGTATATGCATTTAGAATACATCGGTGGTGAAATAGAGGTAATAAAAGCATTTGATCCAAACCTTACAACAAATCATCCTACGGCAATAGGTTCTGATCCTTCTTGGATTAATTGGGGAGATACTACCATAAAATATAATAATTTGGGTGTATCTGGTATCAAATTGGTTAATTGTTTATCAGGAGGGAAGAATACTACCATTAATTTTAACTTGCTTCAGACTCAATTTAACGCAAATGGACGGTTTTTAAATTTTGGCGATGCTGTTACTCCAATTACTTATTTAGATCACATTAAGAAAAGTAACGCAACATTTTTCACTAATTGGTTAGGGAATAATGATATTCTCGGCTGGTCTACGGAAGGTGGAGATGATGATGATGTTACCGCTGTTCCAGGATTAAAATTGACTGAATTGTCTGATTTAATTGAGTTTAGAGACAAGTATGATTCAGTTTTAACCGTCTTTTCAAATATGGGCGCTCAAGGAGTTTGTGCCACTTTGCCGGATGTAACATCTATTCCTTTTTTCAATACAGTTACATTAGATGCTGTTGACGATGACGTTTGGATCAGGGAGGGAGCAGATACTACTGTTGTACGTTTGGCGGATGAAGATGATTTATTATTGCTTACAGCGTCTGACGAATTGGCAAATGGTTTAGGCAAAATACAGTCAAAACCCTTGCCACATACTGTGGTTTTAGATAAGGCAGAAATATTAATTGTTCAGACAAGAACAAATGAAATTAATTTGGCAATAAAATCATTAGCAGCACAACATGGATTTGCCGTAGCCAATATGAATCTGTTTATGAAAACATTAACCAATACGGGATTGAGTTTTGATGGTGTGGACTTTACTCCAAAGTATATTGAAGGAGGATTATTTTCTTTAGATGGAGTACATCCTAATGGTAGGGGATACGCCACTATTGCAAATGAATTTATTCGAGTTATAAATGAGTTTTATGGGTCGAATATTCCAACTGTTGTTGTTGGGAACTACAGGGGAATTACTTTTCCCTAACTATAAAAGAGAATTAACTAAAAATAAGATATAAATTTTTAAAAATAAATAATATGAAAAAATTGTTACTTTCTTTAATTGCATGCTTAACAATGAGTTTTGCTTTTAGTCAAAATTGCACACCAAATGGAGCATTTACTGCTCCTGGTGTATATCCTGATAGTGCAACGGGACTTGCTGTAGCTGTAGTTGGTATTCCTTATTCGGAAACAATAACTGCTATAACCCCAGTTGATACTTGTGTACAAGTTCTACCTCTTCCTTTACCCTGTACTATAGTTCCAATCGATAGTGTAGTTGTTGATTCGGTTTCAGGATTACCAAATGGATTTACGATTGTTTCTGAAAATGAAACAAGTTTGCCTTTTTACTTTTTTGGAGGTACCTCAAGCTGTATGTTAATTACTGGAACTGCTGCTCCTGGAGATGAAGGGATATATCCCATTTATGTTGGAGGTGATTCATGGGGACAGGTAGCCGGTGTTCCAACTTCTCAACCGTTTGTAGTTGACTATTATCAAATAGAAATTGTTTCCGCAACAGGAATTAATGATTTCTCAAGAAATGAATTTCAGGTAAAACAAAATATACCAAATCCCTTTAACAATTCATCTAATATTGAGTTTTATCTACCAGAGCTAAATACGGTGAGTATAAGCATTTATAATGTGTTAGGGAAAATAACTAAAACGGAAACAATTCAAGCCGCTAAGGGAGCAAATAGATACTCGTTAAACGCTGCTGATTTTTCTAATGGGGTATATTTTTATAGTTTAAGCTATTCGAACCAAACAATAACCAAAAGGTTTATTGTGAATAAATAATTGAAATTACGAGAATGAAAAGAGTATTAGTATTTATATTGTTAATTGTTCCGCTGATTACTTTTGCTGGGGGATTTCAACTAAATGTGCAAGGGTTGAAAGCTATTGGAATGGGAGGGGCTTTTACGGGGGTTGCTTCGGATGCGAGTTCCGTATTTTTTAACCCAGCTGGGATGTCAAATTTAAAAGGACATCACTTTATTTTCGGTATCAATGTAATTGATGCACATGTTTCGTTGCAAACACCTGAAACGGCAAACATTGATCAAACATCGGGAGTAGGAACTCCTTTTCATTTTTATTACGCTGGAACAATAAATGAAAAATTGAATTTTGGTTTTTTGGTAAACAATCAGTTTGGTTCTTCATCTTCTTTTGCAGATGAATGGCAAGGGAGGTTTATAATTCAAAACATATCCCTTAAAACTTTTATGTTTCAGCCAACGGTTTCATATAAACTGCATGAAAAAATAAGTATAGGTGCTGGATTTGTTTACGGTTATGGTGATTTTAATACTGAAAAAGCCGTTCCCGTTGGTTCAGTAACAACCGAAGAAGGCAAAGCTCGTTTGGAGGGTAGCGGAGATGGTGTTGGTTACAACATAGGGATTTACTCACAATTTTTTACCTTAGGAGAAGAGGAAGGGGATCGAACAGAATTTGCTTTGGGAGTAGATTATCGATCGAAAATAGCTGTTGATTTAGCGAATGGAGAAGCTGAATTTACTGATATTCCCGTTTCATTGCTGGATAAATTTCCAAAGACTACAGGGTTTAGTTCTAAAATTACTTTACCATCGGTGTTTACGGTCGGTATAAGTGTTAAACACATAGTTACCGATAAATGGTCGTTAGAGTTTGCTTATGATTTGAATCGAACAGGTTGGTCATCTTATGATACTTTAGCCTTTGATTTTAAAAACGCAGATTCTCCAGATTCAAAACAAATTCAAGATTGGAAAGATGTATTGACACATCGTTTTGGGCTGGATTTTATCTATAAAAATAAATATAGTGTAAGAGCAGGCCTTTATGCAGATAATACGCCAATGAAGGATAACTTAATTAGTCCGCATTTACCAGGTGTAACGCAGGTAGCTTATACAGGAGGACTAGGCTATAAAGTAAATGATATGGTTTCTATTGATTTTGGTTACATTAGACAAAGTGCAAGTCGAGATGATGCTAGTTTGGCTCAATTTAGGTTTGAAGAAGGAAATTTTATTCAGCAAAATGGAGAGAAAATTCAAACGGGTGATTTCAAATATAAATTTAACAGAAAGGTTAATGTTTATAGTTTGGCGTTGAATATTAAATTTGGTGGAATTAAAAAAGAGGAAGTAAGTCCTGTAGATTTAATGAAGATGAAAAGTTTAATATTTTTCATTTCCGTTTGCGTCATTTCGCTGCTTTCATCTTGCACTAAAACACAATTTGATGAATTTGAGACATCTGCTGGTACAGCTAATTTCTCTAACTACATATCTGTAGGAAATTCTTTCACTCAAGGATTACAAGACGGAGGTTTGCATAATGAATTAGGTCAACAAGATAATTCTTATCCTGCTATCATTGCAAAACAAATGGGTACTAACTTTATTCAACCTACAGTGATTGGTGTAGGTTCTGGTTATTTTCATCTTGAGTACATAGATGGGGAGATTGAAGTAATTAAAGCCTTTGATATTGACATTAATAACAATCATCCACAGGCCATTAATTATGACCCTTCGTTTACCAATTGGGTGGATAATACGGTAAAATATAATAATTTAGGAGTGGGAGGAATGAATGTTAGAAATGTGGTTTCAATAGGCCCAAATCAACCCCAAGATGCGTTGGTTTATCATATTCTATTCGGGAGTTCAGCTCCTCCAGGATTAGCTTGGAATGGTGTTTCAGGACAACCCATTAGTCCTTTTGGAAGGTTTTTAAATTGGGGAACGTTAAGTAATCGAGTAGAGTACATTGATAATGTAATTAGTAGTAATGCTACTTTTTTTACGAATTGGTTGGGTATAAATGATGCTATGAGCTGGGCAAAAGAAGGTGGTGATGAGGTTAGTGGATCTTCTATACTAA
>JAJCYN010000330.1 GCA_029262915.1 Flavobacteriales bacterium | reverse complement strand
CCTGCGAAAAAGAAGTTAAACACAACCTGAAAAATAAAAAAAATAGGAGTAAAAATTTTACTATTTGGGCAACCATTTTAAGGGTTTAAAAAACGCATAAATTCATCATATCTTCCTTGAAGGTCTTTTTGGTATTCACTTTCATTGTATGATGCAAGTATTTTATAATTAAATCGTTCAAAAGTGTGCAGTATTCTACTTATTTCTGTTTTATTAATTTTTAATGTAACCTCTAATTTATTAGAATCTGCATGTGAAGTAATAAATGATGCCAAAATTTTAGCGTCATCAGATTCTACCATTTTAGATATTTCTGCTAATGAATAGTCTTTAACATTTACTTCTAATGTTAATATACTACCAGCATTAGCTACAGAAACAACTTGTGAAAAATATTGAATGATTTTTTTTGTAGTAATTAACCCTAAATATTGTTCATTTTGATCTACAACAGGAAGTAAATTAATATCTTGTTGAACAATAAGAGAAATGACTTCAAACAAATGTTGGCTCTGTAATGCAAAAGGTTTTTTAAATGTTAAATTATACTTTTCAATAATGTCATCAACATTATTTCTATCTAAAACTTCTGACTCACTAATTAATCCAATATAATTATTTCCATCTACAACTGGCAATTCTGGAGTCTTAAATTCTTCCATCCAATCTAACGCTTTAGCTCCCGTATCTGAAAGTTTTAAAGGTGGGATATCATAAGATATTAATTCTGAGGCAATCATTTTAATCGAATAGTTTTTATTTTTGCATACTATTAAAGACGTATTATTTAGTTCAAAAGTATCAAATAATGACAAAACTTAGCGTAAACATTAATAAAATTGCAACCATCAGAAATGCCAGAGGTAATAATTTACCTAATTTAGTTCAAGTTGCTAAAGATTGTGAAAAGTTTGGTGCTCAAGGTATAACGGTGCACCCTAGACCTGATGAAAGACACATTACATATCAAGATGTTTATGATTTAAAACCAGTGGTTAACACTGAATTTAACATTGAGGGGTTTCCCAACACCTCTTTTATAAATTTAGTTTTAGACGTCAAACCCCATCAAGTAACATTAGTTCCAGATCCTCCCGGAGTACTTACTTCTAACGCAGGATGGGATACATTAAAGCAAAAAGATTTTTTAAAAGAAGTTATTTCTGAGTTCAAATCGGCAAGAATAAGAACCTCAATTTTTGTTGACACAGAAATAGCTAACATTGAAAATGCAGTTAGTACAGGTACAGACAGAATAGAATTATATACTGGTCCTTATGCAGAAAATTTTAATTCAAATAAAGAAAATGCAATCAATTCTTTTATACAAGCAGCAAACCTAGCTAATGAACTTGGTTTAGGCATAAACGCTGGTCACGATTTGAATTTAAACAACTTAAATTATTTTAAAAACAATATAAATGGTCTTTTAGAAGTTTCTATAGGGCACGCATTAATCTGTGATTTGTTATATTTTGGCTTAGAAAACACCATTAAAAAGTACCTCAACTACCTTAAATAAAATATTGGAACACAATTTGTTACATTTGTTATTAATTAATACTCAAACCATTATAAGAAAAATTAAAATAATAAGTCTATTACTTCTTTTTGTAGCTGCAATTGCTTTTTCATCTTGTACAAGTAATAAAAAGTGTAATGGTAAAAGAGGAATAAAAACTCCAATGGGAAGAATGTAACTTTACAATGATTATGAGAATTTTAACAATTACATTATTAATCTTTTTAATTTCTTGCAAAACAGGTGAAAAATTTCCTTTACCGGAAGAAGAATTTAATCTAAAAAATATTGAATTTACTATTCTAAAAGAAGGTACTAATAGTGGTTATAAGCAACTTGGAAATGTACTAATTTATAAACTAAGTAGGCTAGACATGGTCTGGGATAGTTTATTTTTAAACTATTCGAGAAAACCTCCCATTCCAGTAATAGATTTTGAAATCAAGCAATTGGTATGGATTGGTATGGGAGAACAAAGGTCAGGTGGCTACTCCATAAAGGTAAAGTCAGTAATTGAAAGAAAAAAGGAACTGATTATTAATATTATAGAATCGAAACCAGGTAAAACCTGTATGACTACTTCTGTTATAACTCAACCATATCAACTGATAGAAATACCTAAAACGAATAAAAAAATAATTTACAACCGAGTTGAAAATATTTATGAGTGTAAAAAATAGCTCTTTCTTAAAGTAATTTTTTTGGTATTGTTGCTATAAAATCTTTTAAATAATATGGCTCAAAATAGGCTACATCTTCAAATTCTTGTTTATTAAATTTCTCTAATGCAATTTGATTGACGTATTGTGCAGAAGGGAATCCTTCATCGCTGAATGTAGCGTTTGGATTAATTGATAACACCTCTCTACACTTTTCTGCTCCATCTCCAAAAAAAACAATCTTATTATTTTTTAGGTAATCAGTAAAAGAATCTTCATCAATAATTTTAGCAGAAATAGGTTCCATCAACTTATTATTTCTATCATAAAGTGCTGTATAAACCTCCATTCTACGAGCATCAATCATTGAACAATATAAGTCTGTACTTCGACTTCGTTCTGTACAAGCTTGTTGAACTTTTGACATGCCAAAAGCCATTGCTTGTAAAGTGTCAACTATGATTAATGGTTTGTTTAATGCATAACACAGTCCTTTAGCAACAGAAGCTCCTATTCTTAATCCAGTATATGAGCCTGGCCCTTTACTTACAGCAATTGCATCTATATTTTTCAACTTTAACCCTGTTTTTTTTGTTATATCTTGAATAAAAACAGTTAATTTTTCTGAATGAGAATATTCCCCTCCTTCCTCTTTTAAAGCCAGCAATTTATTACCATCAGAAATGGCAACAGAACATATCTTAGTGGCTGTTTCTATCCCCAGAATTAAACTCATTCGATAATATTTTTATTTCTACTCTTCTGTTTGCTGATTCCTGAAATTCACTTTTTGGTTCAGGATACAACATTTTAGAGTTTCCATACCCTTTAAAATCTATTCGTTCTTTATCAATTTTATTCTTTATCAAGAATTCTTTTACGGCATAAGCTCTACTATACGACAATTCTTGATATCCTTTTGAGTTTTTCTTCCCTGGCCCATTCACATGCCCTTCTACCTCAATTACAACTTTAGGATTTTGTTTCATAAAAGATAATAATGCTTTTAAAGGGCTTTTTGCTTTAGGTAAAAAATCAAACCGGTTTCCATAAAATTGAATGTTTTTTAAATTTACTCTTTTCCCTGGAGCTATCTTTTCCAATAGTATTTCTGTTGAATATTCTAATTCATTTTTACCTATTTTAAATCCTTTCGATGTTAACATATATCCCTTTGTAAAAGCATTAACATAAACAAAATGATTTTTCTTTATAATCTGTGTTTCATAATAGGTAATCGTATCTAGCTCTATCGCTTTTTTTCTTAATCCAGAAATAATTACATCTCCTGTAAGTAACTTTTTAGTTACAGCATCTCTTAACTGAAGTTGAAAAAGCGTTGTTGTTACTTCTTCTTTTTCTACTTTAATTTCTTCAATAAATTTTTTCACTTTTTCACTTTTGGGATAGCGAAGTATTAACGTGTGTTTACCTCCTGATCGCTTCGGATTATTAACGACCAAAACAAATCGATCACCCTTATGCACATGTATTGGTCTACTGTAATTGTTGTTAATCCCGGCTCCAACAAAATTCTCCGTGGCACTTCTGGATAATCCTGTTATCGGGCTTCGTGATAAATTTGTTCTGATCGGAGCAATTTTTTTTGCATCGATTCTTTTACAAAACATTTTCTTGTATTCAAACAATAAAAAATCCCAATCATCATTTTTATTCTCGGTAATAATATCAAAAGTGAAAACTCCGTCAGTAGGGGTAATTATAAAATACCAAATAGAATTCTCTTCTTTTTCAAAGATTTTTTTGTTCTCCAACTCATTACCATCAAACTCCTTTTTTTGACCAAACCCAGCTATTGCTTTCGTATGGTAGATGGTATCTTTTAAGATAAGCATGTTGTCGCAATCAGCATTTTGCCCAATTAAGTATGTCGAATTCAGAATTAGGAGTACAACAATTAATATTTTGAAATAAAATTTCATTAACACAAAAGTAAATAGATTCTTTGATTAACTCAATAAATCAACCTTAATGCCAATTTCAAAATTATTTTCGATTAACAGTCTTATCTAAAAAATAACTAACTGTTCCAATAAACAAAGATTCTATAGGGTCTAAAGAACCATAAGGATTTAAAACATTATACGAAGAAGCATTGTACGTTCCATTTCTCATTAACGGATTATAATCAATCACACTAAAAGGTGTTCTTAAACTATGTACAGTTATATCGTTCTGATGAAAAAATCCTTTAGGTTGTTTATTAAGGTATAGTGATATTCGTCTCGTTTTAAAAACAACAGAGTCTGTAAGAAAAGGGGTTGATTGAGAGAACACAAATGTATTACCTATTAATAAAAATACTATTATTAATAATTTCTTCACTATTGCTAAGTTACAATTTTTAGTAAGAAAATTAAAATTTCTATAAAACTACAGTATGACAAAAAAATCTCCCCTTTGGGGAGATTTAAGAGGGGCTACTAATAACTCAAATTAGGTGCCAACCATTTTTCCGTTGTTTCAGTAGAACTATTTTTTGCTTGTGTATGAGCTTCCACTTGGTCTTTAGAAATTTTTCCCACTCCAAAGTATTTTGCTTTTGGATGTCCAAAATAAAATCCACTTACCGCAGCTGTTGGGTACATTGCTAAACTTTCTGTCAATTTAACTTCAGTATTATTCTCTGCATCTAACAATCTAAACAATTCTAATTTTAAGGTATGATCTGGACAAGCAGGGTAGCCTGGCGCAGGTCGAATGCCTTTGTAATCTTCTTTTATTAAAGCTTCATTGTCTAATTGTTCATCTGCTCCATATCCCCAAAATTCAGTTCTTACTTTTTGATGCATTAACTCGGCAAATGCTTCAGCTAATCGATCTGCTAATGCTTTTAGCAATATAGAATTATAATCATCGTGGTCAGCTTCAAACTTGGCAATGTATTCTTCTATTCCTAAACCAGTAGTTACCACAAACCCACCAACATAATCTTCAATTGTCGATTCTTTTGGTGCAATAAAATCAGCTAATGAAATATTAGGAATGTTCCCAGATTTTTTTGCTTGTTGTCTTAAATGATGGAATTCTCCCGCTTTGTTCCCATTTTCATAAATAGTAACACTGTCATCATTAACGGTATTTGCTTCCCATAAACCAATTACAGCTTTTGCAGTTAACCATTTTTCACTAATAATCTGTTGTAACATTTTTTGAGCATCGATAAACAGCCTTTTAGCTTCCTCCCCAACAATTTCATCTTCTAATATCTTTGGATATTTCCCAGCCAATTCCCAAGTTCTGAAAAAAGGACTCCAATCAATGTATTCAGCAATTTCTTGCATATCATAATTTTCAAAAACTTTAGTCCCTAAAAATTGAGGTTTTACAGGTTTTTCATTTTCAAAATCAATCTGAAATTTATTTTTTCGAGCTTCTTCTATGGTTAAAAATTCTTTTCTAGAAGTTCTTTTTGCGTGATGATCACGTAATTTTTGGTATTCCTCTTTAACATCAGAAACAAATCCCACTTTATGTTCACTTAACAATTGTCCGACCACAGGAACACTTCTCGAAGCATCTAAAATATGAACAGTTGGTGAATTGTAATGTTCCTCTACTTTTACAGCAGTATGCACTTTAGAAGTTGTT
>JAJCYN010000329.1 GCA_029262915.1 Flavobacteriales bacterium | reverse complement strand
CCTGTTTATTTATTATCCTCAAAAATATTATTTATCAAAATCAAATTTGGTAAATGCGACTGATGATTATTTGCTGACGAGTTCTGGAGTGTTAGCAGAATTGAATTGAATACTTAATCCCATTAATTCTTCTAATTTTCTATCTAAACCATAAATATCTTTGTAAAAGATAATATTGTTGTTGGAATCTGTTCCGCAAGTAAAATATTGAATGTGAACAGGGATTTTAGTGTTTAAGGTTATTCTCTTTTGTTCTTTTTTGTTTACATAAGTGTTGACACTATCAATATTGTATTCATTTTTATCTGACTCTAAAATAATTTCAGCCAATTGCAATGGATATTGAACCCTTACACAACCATGGCTGTAAGCTCTAATTTCATTTTTAAAATATCGTTTTGATGGTGTATCGTGAAAATAAATGGAGTTTTTATTTGGGAAAATAAATTTTATAATTCCTAGTGAATTCCCTCCGCCACCATTTTGGCGAATTTTATAATCAAAGTTATTTTCAGTAACGTTATTCCAATTAATATCATTTGTATTAATGGCTTTGTACTTATTAGAGAAAACCCTGTAGCCATTTCGTTTTAAGTAAGTCGAGTCTTTTTTAATTTTTGGAAGTAATTCCTTGCTGGAAATACTATATGGTAAATTCCAAAAAGGATAAATTATCATATATTCCATTTCGTCATTGAGCTCTGGAGTATGTGTACTTGGTTTACCTACAACAACGTTTAATGATTTCTTAATTTTATTGTTTTTATAAAATTTCATTTCGCAAGATGGTATGTTTACAAAAATGTAATCATCGTTCCATTTGCTTCTCCACCTCCATTTTTCAAGACTTACGATAGCTTTGAGGTAATTACTGTAAGGACTTTTCGATAAAGCTTTAGCTGTATTTTTTCCAATTAAACCATCTGGTTTTAAACCATGTTGAATTTGAAATTTTTCCAGTGCTAAGACATAATCAGAATCAGAACTATTTTCTTTTAAGTAACTGTGAAGAACCAATGCTTTTTTAGATTGCTGGAAAGCCTTAATCGAATCTTCTCTAAAATGATTAACAGTAATTTTTTCTTTAGATAAAGAAGCTGTTTTAAGGTATTTTTCTAAATGGTTTTGTAGTTTTTTATATTCAACGTGCTGAGGTTGTAGTGCTAATAAAGAATGAACAACACTATCAGTTTTAAAAGAGTTTAATAGGTGTTCTGGTAAATTAATTTCAAATTTTTTTCGTTGAATTTGAGAAACTAACAAGGAAGAGTCTCTAGGAACAATACCATAATTCAAATCTTTTCCAATTAAAAAATACGAATTAGTTAATAAAATTTCTAATTCAGAGGCTAAAGCATATCTCTCTTCTTTTTTTTGAATTATTTTTATTTTATTCGAAATCTTATTTAAATAATTACCATAGTATCGAGATGAATCTAACCCATAATTATAAGACGTAGAAAGTAAAAGAATAAATTCATATCCATTGTTGTTTAATTCTAAGGAATCATTTATCCATATAGGGTTATGCTTAATTTCTTTATAGAATTGATTAATTAAATCAACATTATTTAAAGTTATTTGTTGAATTTCTGAGTTAGGATTAACTTTTTTATAATGATCAGAAATATAAACACGCAAATTTTCTTTGTAGTTTATTTTAACCGTATTTGTGTTCTCTGAGTTAATTAAAGAGCATGAGTAGGTAAAGAATAAAATAGTATAAATTATGAAGTAATTACGCATTTGTTAGTTAGTGTAAATCGTTGTACGACCAATAGCAAAATGTGTTCCAAAAAAAATGATTTATTTTAAATTTATTATAAAAAGCTTAATTTCTACCTGAGAAAAATAGGGAAATAAACCAACTATCTTTTAGTTTCTTCATATCAGTTAAATAATTTAACTCATCTATTTATTTATAGAACTCATCTAAAATACTTTAATCTTTGCTAAAATATTTATACTTTGTAAACTTGAAAACAAGGCATATATTTATATTAATCTTTTTTTTTGCGTTTAAATTTGCTCTATCAAATACAGATAGTCTGGTAATTTTTATTCAAAAATCTAAAGATGCTAATTTACGATTTACAGCAATAAATCAATTGGTTTCCGAGGAGTTAAATTTTTCTCCTAGAAAAGCTCAAAAATATGCTTTGTTGCAATTACAAATTGTGGAAATAGATACTCAGGTTGCCCGATCCTACTTGAATATTGGGCTGTCATTAGATTATCAGTCAAAATTTGATTCAGCAATTATTTTTTATAATAAATCATTGATGTTGAATGAAAAAATTAAAAGTGATTTTTGGCAAGCTCAAGTATTACTGAACTTAGGTGTCGTAAATTACTATAAAGGAGATTATGATGCTGCTGTTCAACATTATTTTAACGCACTTAAAAAGTTTGAAAAAATTAATGACAAAGGAAGAATGTCAGCCATCTATAATAATTTAGGGAATCTTTATAGGAGTAAAAATGAATTAATTAAAGCAATAAAATACCATAGAAAATCTTTGGTAATTGATATTGAAAATCAAGATTCTTCTGGAATAGCAGCTTCTTATAATAATTTAGGGATTGCCTATAGAGGATTAAACAAAACGGATAGTTCGTTGTATTTTCATGAACTATCATTGCTTATTAAACGAAAAATTAATGATGAATATGGCGAAGCATCATCATTAACAAATATAGGACAGGTATATTTTCATAAGAAAGATTATGATAATGCATTGAAGTATAACATAGAATCTTTAGCAATAGAAAGAAAGTTGAAGAATAAACGAGGTATTTGTCAGTCTTATATCAATATAGGAGAAGGTTATTTAAAGATTGGAGATTTAAATAGTGCTTCCTTTTATTTGGAGAGAGGTTACGAAATGGCTAAAGAAATAGGAATAATTGAAGATTTAATTTCAGGATTAGAAGGTTTAGCTGGAATAGCTGCTCAAAAAGGAGAATATAAAAAGGCATTACAGTATTATCAGGATTATAGTAAGTATAAAGATTCATTGTTAAATGAAGAAACCAATAGACAAATAGCAGAGCTAGATGCTATTTATGAAAATGAGTCAAAACGAAAAGAGATAGAATTATTAAATAAGGAAAAAACACTTCAGCAAGTAGATATTAAGAATCAGCGATTACAAAAAATTGTATTCGCAGTGGCTCTGTTGTCTGTATTGGTGTTTTTAATTTTCATTTTTAGAGGGGCTCAACAAAAGAAAAGAGCAAATAAATTATTGGCTAACCAGAAAGAATTGGTAGAAGAAAAAAATAAAGAGATTACAGATAGCATTAATTACGCTCAACGTATTCAGCAAGCAGTACTAAAATCAGAAAAGCAAGAGCTATTAAATTTTCCAGACCATTTTATTTTATTTAAACCAAAAGATATTGTTAGTGGTGATTTTTATTGGTTACTAGAGAAGAATGAAAGCGTATATATAACGATGGCTGATTGTACAGGGCATGGCGTTCCTGGTGGGTTCATGAGTATGCTAGGAGTAGCTTTTTTAAATGAAATAAATGCCAAAAAAGAATCACTTTCTCCTGCAGAAATATTAAATCAATTAAGAGTTAAAATCATAAAAGAGTTAGGGCAGAAAGGAGTACTCGGAGAAAATAGTGATGGAATGGACATCTCTATGATTAAAATTGATAAATCAAGGAGTAATGTAGAATGGGCAGGAGCCAATAATCCTTTATGGATTTTATCAACCAATGAAAGATTAAAAGAAATTACAGCTGATTTTTTACCAATAGAGGAATCTAAGTATCATTTTTATGATATTAAACCAAATAAACAGCCGGTAGGATATCATATAAATCAACAACCCTTTACAAATCATAAGGTTACTTTAAATAAAAATGATTTATTGTATTTATTTACAGATGGCTATGTCGATCAATTTGGAGGAACAGATAGTAAAAAATTTATGAAAAAACGTTTTAAACAGCTTTTAATGAACAATTTAAGTTTGTCGATAAACAATCAAAAAGATGAGCTTGATAATTCTTTTAATAAGTGGAAAGGAGATTTAGAACAGTTGGATGATGTTTGCGTAATAGGTATAAAAGTCTAATCTGTCAACTATTCCATATTTCCCATGATTTTTCAGCCTGGAGTTTTAACATTTCCATTCCATTTAAAGTAATACAGCCTTGTTCTTTGCCTTTTTTCAAAAAACCTGTTTCAGAAGGATTATAAATTAAATCATAAAGTAAATGTTTTGGAGTAAGGTTTTTATAATTAAGGGATGGCGAGTTTTCTGTATTTGGAAACATTCCAACTGGAGTAGTATTGATAATTAGTTGATGGTGTTTAATGACATATTCATTAATATCATGATAAGCTATTTCGTTTTCATTTTTTGGATTACGAGATACTAAGAGGCAATCTATATTAAGTTCATTTAAAACATACCTTACCGTTTTTGCAGCTCCACCTGCCCCTAAAATTAAAGCTCTCTCGTGATTAATGTCTAAGAATGGTTTTAATGATTTTTTAAATCCATAATAATCGGTATTGTAACCTTTCAATGTCTTTTTATCGAAGGATATTTTAACGGTGTTTACAGCACCAATTGCTTCAGCACTTTCATTAATTTCGGTTAAATAATTAAGTATAGTTTCTTTGTATGGAATGGTGATGTTTAAACCTTTAAGGTTTGGATTGTTTTCCAATATTTCAGGAAACAGATTTATATTTTCAATTTCAAATAACTCGTAAGAACAGTCTGAAATATGTTCTCTTTCAAATTTTTGAGTAAAGTATTTTTTTGAAAAAGAATGAGAGAGAGGACGACCTATTAACCCATATTGTTTCATACGCAAATGTATAAAAGTTTATAGAATTATTTTAAAGTGAATCATTTTCATTTTTTTAAATAAATGTTAGAAATCCAACTTTGAAATAGTTTTAGTGAGTAGCTAGATATACAAATGATAATAATATTGTGTATATTTATGGCTACCTTAAACTAACAAAGACATTTTCTATGAAGCACATTACACTTTTTCTTAAAGGATTTTTTATTTTATTAATTATTAGTTTTTCTGCTCTTAATGCTCAAAATAATAAATCAATTCAATTTAAATCTGGAAATTATATTCCACAAACCAACATTAACGAAATTGTTAATCAAGTAAGCTATAGTGCTGATGAATTAGTAAATGGTAATTACTACAGAATAATTCAATTTGCTACTATTCCTTCAACACAACAAAAGGAAGAATTAAAAAATGCGGGAATAGAGCTATTAAGTTATCTTCCTAAAAATGCATTTTATGCTTCGATAAGTACTGCTGCTAATATGAATGAGTTGTTGTTAAAAAATGCTTTGAGTGTAATTGCAGTAGATCCAATCTTTAAATTAAATAAAGTACTAAAAAGTTGAAAATACCCTGAGTGGGCAATGGTTAATAAAAACACGATTGAAATTAATGCAATTTATTATTCAAATATTTCTAAACAATTGATTTTAAATGAGCTCCAAAAAAGAGGAGCAGAAATTACTATGTCTAATGATGCTGATATGGTTAGATTTAAAATCAAATTGGCTGTGTTAAATGATATTTATGCCCAA